>SXQR01000254.1 GCA_005792865.1 Flavobacterium sp.
ACCACCCAAAGACCAAAATCATCATATTCACCAGCCTCTCCGAACAGATTTACGCACCCAATGCGATCAAGTCGGGCGTTTCGGGGTTTGTACATAAATCGTCAAAACTTGAGCAACTCGGCGTAACCATCATGAAGGTGCACCAGGGAACGATTGTACTGAGCGATGCGATCAAGCGCAACCTGGCCCTGATCGCCAAGCAAAACAAGAGCGAGCGACTTTACCGAAAGCTTTCCAACCGCGAGATCGAGGTCCTTAGGTACCTGAGCGACGGCAAAAAGAACAACGAGATTTCCAAGATTCTCAACCTCAACGAAAAAACGGTGAGCACGTACAAATTAAGGCTTTTGACCAAACTCAATGTGACGAACCTCGTCGATCTGGTCAACAAGGCCAAAACCCTCGAAATCGTTTAATTATAGCGGGACATTACCCTACCCAGTTTGGCCGAAAAATGCGACACAAGTTTTGTGTACTGCATGGCCATGAACATGGTCTCGGCGTTATCGGCGTCGGGCTCGGCGGAGAGTGACTGCTTGAGCTCCTCGATCAACCGGTTGACCAGGTACCACCGTAAGGTCAGGATGGTCTCGCTGACATATTGCGCCACGGTTTGGTCCTTGTGCTTGACAAATATCTGGCGGACTTCCCAATTGTCAAGCGTCAGGCGTTCCTCGCGCATCAGGATGTCGGTCACTTCCGATTCGAGGCCCTCGGGCAACCTCGCCATGTAATGTTCAAGCGAGAACGTTTCGGTTTGGTGGAAATACGCTACGAGGTCGTCAAAAATCTGTTTGAACAGCGGATTGGCAAGTTCCACCTCGTCTTCCTGCAGGCTTAGGTAAATGCGGTCATATACCTTGTATTCGCGTTGCACCGATTCGGTCTCTTCCTGGCCGTGCTCATCGGTCTTCAGGATGATGTCCTCAAATTCCTCGGTACGGTCACCGTACAAAAGGAGTATCTCGATGATCTTTCGCTCGAGCTCGTAAAGGATATCTATCTTTTCAGGCTGCCGCTCGTCATTTCGGACCACCTCAAATGCCTGCTGCTGTTTCTTGAATTCCTTTCCCGCCTGCTCGATGTCCTTTTGGACAAGCTGCGCCAGTGTGCTGACCAGTACCTGTTCCGAAATGTCCATGATGCGCGCCGTTTCCTGGATGTAAACCTCCCGTTGGATGCGGTCGGGGATCTTGGCGATGCTGCCTACCATGTCGCGTATCAGATCGGCTTTCTTGATGGGGTCCTGGCGGGCATCGTCCATGAGCAGCGAAGCCTTGAACCGGATGAAGTCGGTCGCGTTTTGTGAAAGGTACTCGGCCAATTGGGCGGGCGGCGTTTTCCTGGCGAATGAATCCGGATCCTCGCCATCGGGAAACGTGCAGACGCGGACGTTCATGCCCGCCTCGAGGATCAGGTCGATCCCCCGGATGGAGGCCCGCAGACCGGCTGCATCCCCGTCAAAAAGCACGGTAATGTTTTTAGTGAGCCTGGACACCAGACGGATTTGGTCGGGGGTGAGCGCGGTGCCGGACGAGGCCACCACGTTATCTATCCCCGATTGGTTGAATTGGATGACATCGGTGTAACCTTCCACCAGATAGCAGTTGTCCAGCTTCGCAATGGACTGCTTGGCCTGGAAGATGCCATACAGGACCTTGCTCTTGTGGTAGATGTCGCTTTCAGGTGAGTTGAGGTATTTGGCCGCCTTCTTGTCGTTGCCGAGGATCCGTCCGCCAAAACCGAGCACGCGCCCCGACATGCTGTGGATGGGGAAAATGACGCGTCCGCGGAAGCGATCGATGAGGCGGTCCTCCTTGTTGATGGTGAGCCCGGTACTTTCCAGGAATTCCAGCTTGTAACCTTTGCCCAGGGCCTCCTTTGAAAAGGCATCCCAGCTTTCCGGCGAATAACCCAGCCCGAATTTCCTGATCGTGTCCATGGAAAATCCGCGTTCCTTGAAGTACGTGAGCCCGATGGCCTTGCCCTCCTCCTGGTGCAGCAGGACATCGTGGAAGTACTTTTGCGCGAATTCAGATACCAGATACATGCTTTCCCGAAGGTCGGCGCCGGCTTTTTCCTCATCGGTCTTCTCCGTTTCCTCGATCGCGATGTTGTATTTGCGCGCCAGGTACCGGATGGCCTCGGGGTAGGTGAAATGCTCGTGCTCCATCAAAAAGGCCACGACATTGCCGCCCTTGCCCGATGAGAAATCTTTCCAGATCTGCTTTACGGGTGAAACCATGAAGGATGGGGAGCGCTCGTCGGTGAACGGGCTCAGGCCCTTGAGGTTGCTTCCCGAGCGCTTGAGCTGCACGAAATCGCCGATCACCTCTTCTACGCGCGCGGTCTCAAAAACGGTATCGATGGTTGCCCTGGAAATCATGTGGTGGGTTTGGGAGACCTTAAAGGTTTAGTTTGCTGCGGTACTGCATTTGGCGTCGGAGCAGGTTGAAAACCTTTGAGGTCTGTAGCGCCAAAGATAACAAAATGACCATACCCTGCCGCAATGCCCAGCCCCGATCGCAGCGGTAACCGCCGCCAACTTCGGCCGGTTTAGCGGAGAGCGGGTACATGCTCCAAAAGCAAATAACGAAAAACGCCCCCGGACAGAGGCGTTTCTCACTTTATAACTAACCCAAAAACTAATTAAAATCAAACCTGAGGCCCAGCGAAACATTGTGTTGGTCCACGGGATTGCTGGCAAACAGCGGGTTCAGGTCATACTTGGCATAAAGGCTCATGTTCTTGTGCCCGATGTATGCCGCCAAACCATACTGAAAATCGCTGGCGTTGAAATCGCCCTTGCGGCGCGTCTCGACCTTGTCACCGTCAACTTCATACCGAAGCACCTGTTTGGACTTGAGCCTGATGCCGCCGTATCCGCCCATTCCCATGCGCCATCCCGCTTGTTTGCGAAAGACGCCGTGGCGGTTGTTCCTGCCAAAATCCAGCTCCAGGAACAGCGGAACAGTCAAGTAGACGTTGCGAAGGCGGGAATGTTTCAAATTAAATTCACTTTCTTCCAGGTAAGTTTGGTTACCATCGGCCACGAAATACCGATTGTCGGTGGGTCTCAAATTGTTATACATCAGCGAGAGCCCATATTTTCCCTGAAAAAGATTGCTTTTCTTGAACAGGCGCGTGGTGAATGAGAGGCCCCATTCATAATAGGCCGAATTGTTGAAGTGGAAATCGGAATGCGAAACGTTGCCATTGGTCATCACATTGTTCCAGCCGGTTGAAAACACGAACTGTGACGTGGTCCGCATGTCGCCGCGCGTCGAGTCGAGCCGTGCCGATTCACGTATCCTGTCCTTGAATTTGAGTGGCATGCCCACCCGGATCTCATACCGCGCACTCGTATCCTTTTCCCGGATCTTGCCGTCCACCTTGTCCTTGACCAGCTCAGTGAGTTCCCGCTGCGCTTCGGCGACGCGGTTCTCGATGGCACGGGCACGGGTTTCGGCGAGCTTGAGCTTGCGCTCATCGGCTTCGGCGCCGGTGATATTGCCGGCTTCCAGTTGCCTGTTGACGGTTTCGACCTCGAACTTTAGCGCGGCCTTCTCCTCGCGGGTGATTTCGGCGATCTGCTCGGCGATTGCCCGGGCGCGTGCCTCGAAAGATTGCTGGTTGCCTTCCTGTGCCGAGAGTTGGCTGACAATTGGGCATAGGAAGAGTGCAAGGGAAAAAATAAAATTCCTCATTTTGATTTGTTTTTTGATTAATTGATGATTGTTACTCCTGATTGCGGTTGGCCAGTGCGACCTTTACGTTCTTGTAATTCTTGCCGACGGTCCTGATCACCTTTTCGCGGAAAGTGAGCTCAAGTTCACCATCGACCTGTGAAAGCAGCGTGCCGGCATCCACTTTCACGCGATTTTCGCCCCGGGCGGGACTCGTTGCGGCCGTGGCAAGGAGTTCGTCAACTCCGGGGCCGGGATTTGTGGTTGGGGCCGTTTGTGCCGATGCCTCAACCACCGCAGGCTCATTGACCTGATCGGCAGGTGCCATATGATTGACCAAATTGCGTTGGCGGCTGGGCTTTGTGACCCCGGCGACCGCTTCCCTGTTCCTGGGGGCGAGTTTGGGATGCGCGAAAATCTTTGTTTCGGGGACGACCTTGTATTCTTGAACATTGTCGCGCTGTTTCTTTTCAGGTGCCGATGGCGATGTGGCCACCCTGATTTCGTTTTCTGCCGCGTCCGGGCGCTGCGTCAGGAAAATCGCCAGCAACAGGATCGCAACCGATGCGGCGGCGTAGTAAATCCACCCTATTCGCCTGACAGGCTTTTGCTGTTTGGCCTCGGCTACCGACAACATGGCGTCCAACCGGTCCCAAGCTTGTGCCGACGGGGCGATTTCGCGAGTTTCCAATTTATCTTTCCACTCTTTTTCTATCTTACTGCGTCCCATTTTCATAATTCTTTAAGGTTGTGACCTGTTCCTGCAGGATCCTCCGCGCATGCGAAAGTTGCGATTTCGATGTCCCTTCGCTGATCTTGAGCATCTCGGCAATTTCCCGGTGCTTGTAACCTTCAATCGCATAAAGGTTGAAGATCATGCGGTAGCCGTCGGGCAGGCTGTCGATCAAAAACTGGATGTCATCCACGCTCATGCCGCTTTCAATGTTGCTGAAGGTATCTTCAACTACATTTTCATCGTCCATGAAACTAACCTTCTTTTGCACGCGGATAAACGAGATGCATTCATTTACCATGATCCTCCTGATCCAGCCTTCAAAGCTGCCCTTGTTCTCAAAGGACGCGATGTTGGCAAACACCTTCATGAATCCCGTGATCATGATGTCCTCGGCGTGGTGGATGTCCCTGACATACGTGCGGCAGACGCTGAGCATCTTGCCCGAATAACGGCTGTAGATCTGGTGCTGCGCGTGCCGGTTTCCCTGCGCCGCTTCTGCGATGAGATCGTTTTGTTGCCGATGTAGGTCAATTACTTTCAAGCCTGGTTATCGTTTCTATGGGTAAAGACGGGCAAGCCATTAAAATGGTTGCACGATGGGTAAAATAAACTAAATTATTTTTACAAACCTTTAATATTCAATGATTTAATTATCCGGATTTTTTGCTGACCGAATTGTCAACACGCGCCATTGCACCGTCACTGTCAAAAATGAGGCTTCCTAAATCGTGCGGTTGATGACGTAGTTCACCATCAAAAAGAGCGAGGATTTGTATTCGCCGTCGGGAAAGGAATCGAGCAGCGCGATCGCCCTGTGGCGAAAATCCATCATTTTTTCCTCGGCGTAGGCCAGCCCGTTCTGCGCCTTTACGAACGCAATGACCTCGCGCACGCGTTTGCGGTCCTTGTTGTGGTTTTTGATGGAGTTGATCAGCCAGCGCTTTTGCACCGATGTGCAGTTGTTGAGCACGTGGATGAGCGGAAGCGTCATCTTTTGCTCCTTGATGTCGATACCGGTGGGTTTTCCGATGGCTTCATCGGTGTAATCAAAAAGGTCATCCTTGATCTGGAATGCCATACCGATGAGTTCGCCAAAATAGCGCAATTTCTCGACAGCCTCATCATCATCGCTTACGGAACGTGCGCCCAGCGCGCAACAGGCCGCGATGAGCGTGGCGGTCTTTTTCCGGATGATTTCATAATAGACTTCCTCGGTGATGTCGAGTCTGCGCGCCTTCTCGATCTGGAGCAGTTCGCCTTCACTCATCTCGCGCACCGCCACCGAAATGATCCGCAACAAATCAAAGTCGCCGTGGTCAATTGAGAGCAGCAATCCTTTTGAAAGCAGGTAATCGCCTACCAGGACCGCGATCTTGTTTTTCCACAGGGCATTGATCGAGAAAAAGCCGCGGCGCCTGTTGGAGTCGTCCACCACGTCGTCATGGACCAGTGTCGCGGTGTGGATCAGTTCGATTACCGATGCCCCGCGATAGGTGCGTTCGTTCACCGTTCCGCCCGATACCATCTTGGCCGCCAGGAACACGAACATCGGCCGCATCTGCTTGCCCTTCCTGTTGACGATATAATAAGTGATGCGATTG
>SXQR01000255.1 GCA_005792865.1 Flavobacterium sp.
GTGATGGTGCGCCTGCATTCACTTGCGCCGCCAACATGACAGGTACCTATTCTCCATCACAGCCGCTTTCGGCCTTTAACGGGCTTGAAGCTTCGGGTGCCTGGACTTTCCAGGTCCGCGACGGATGGATCCAGGATACGGGATCGGTGAATTCATGGAGCGTCGAAGTTTGTACGCAAACCGCAACCCTTGCCACAACCGAGAACGGCCTTACAAACTTTGCGGTCTATCCAAACCCAAGCAACGGAAATTTCAATATCCAGTTCGAGAGCCAGTCTGCAAATGGTGTCAACGTAATGGTACACGACCTTCGCGGCCGCGCCATCATGACCCGCAATTTTGCCAACACCGGAATCTTTAACCAAAATATCCAGCTTGACAATGCGCAAACCGGAATTTACATGCTCACCGTCACCGACGGAGACCGTAAGGAGGTTCGCAAGATCGTTGTGGAGTAACCAAATGATTTAGAATAAAGAAAGCGGCAGGAATGCCGCTTTTTTTATTGCTGCTTGCGACCTGTGAATTGGCCAAACTTTAATATATTTGAAAATTAACTAAATTTTAAAATGAAAAGATCATTACTCTTCAGTTTCCTGGCCATCTTCGTCTTCGCGGGCGCAATGGGACAGAATGCCCTTTGGCAGGATACCAGCCAGGACCGCGTGTCGGGACTTGCAAAAAAAGAACGAGGTTCAATGCCGACGGCCTACAAGCTGTACGCACTGGATCTTGCGCAGATGAAGTCCCAGCTACAGGCTGCGCCTTCACGCCACGCCGGAGTTACCTCTGGTGTGATCATGCCCTTCCCCGACGCCGACGGAAAGATGATGCACTATCGCATCTACGAGGCTTCGGTCATGCATCCGGAACTGGCCTCGCGCTATCCCGAGATCAGCTCCTTCGTGGGGCAGGGTGTTGAAGATCCGGCTTCGTCCGTTAGGTTTAGCATCACGCTTTTCGGGCTTCACGTCATGAAATTCGGATCAAACGGAACGAGCTACATCGATCCTTATACTGCCGACAACAGCCGTTATATCGTGTATGAGAAACGCAACCTTCCGCCTTCCACCATCCATGAATGCCACGTGGAGGACGAATCCGTTGGTGCCGCCTCGCGTATGGAGGAGTCGCTTTTGGCCAATGACGGGATCTTCAGGATCTACCGCCTGGCAATGGCGTCAACGGTTGAATATTCAACGTTCCACGTGAATGCCGCGGGCCTGGGATCAGGCACTGTTGCGCAAAAGAAAGCCGCAGTGCTTGCCGCCATGAACGTCACGATGACGCGCATCAATGGTGTTTACGAACGCGACATGTCGCTGACCATGCAATTGGTTCCAAACAACGACGCCATCATTTTCATCACGACCGATTCATTCACGAATGACAACGCCTCTGCACTTATAAATGAGAGCCAAAGCGTTATCGATGCTACTATCGGATCTGCAAATTATGATATTGGCCACACCGTGAGTACGGGAGGTGGCGGATTGGCCCAGAGCCCGTCTGTCTGCATTGCCGGAAAAGCCCGCGGGATCACGGGTTCGCCTTCACCGGTGGGCGATGCGTATGACATTGACTTCGTTGCGCACGAGATCGGGCATCAGTTTGGTGCGAGCCATACCTTTAATGGTATCGGCGGAAACTGTACAGCCGGCACACGTGCCCCAGCTTATGCCGTCGAGCCCGGATCGGGATCCACCATCATGGCCTACGCGGGAATCTGCTCGGGTGTTGATGTCCAGCCAAACAGCGACGACCATTTCCACGCGGTAAGCATCGGGCAGATGATGAACCACGTGCAGGGTTCGGGAGGCTGCTCCACCAACGTGCCCAACAACAACACGCCGCCGGTAGTCAATGCAGGGGCAAACTATACGATTCCAAACGGTACGCCCTTTATCCTGAAAGGTACGGCTACGGACGCCAACGGCGATGTTTTGACGTATTGCTGGGAGCAAACCAATACGGAGATCTCGACGCAGCCCCCGGTTGCAACCGCTACAAACGGTCCAAACTTCCGTTCAAACCCGCCGTCAATTTCACCCAACCGTTACATGCCGAATTTCCAAAGCGTACTCGCCGGAAACCTTGCCCCAACCTGGGAAGTAGTTCCTACCGTGGCGCGCAGCATGAACTTCGCGCTCACAGTGCGTGACAACCGCACGCCAAACGGCGGACAAACAAACCGCGACGACATGACCGTGACATTTGCCTCGGTCGGGCCATTCCGCGTGACCAACCCAAGCGTGGAGAATACGACCTGGCTGCAGGGAACCCCACAAACCGTTACCTGGGACGTGGCCGGCACTACCGCCAATGGCATCAATACATCCAACGTGAACATCCTCCTCTCTACCGACGGCGGACTTACCTTCAACACCGTTCTGGCCACCAATACGGCCAATGACGGTTCGGAGACCATCACGGTTCCAAACGTGGCGGCGCCTTACTGCCGGGTCATGATCGAGCCTGTTGGCAACATCTACTATGCAGTTTCAAAATCGATTGCCATTGGTTATACGGTTCAGGTTACCAACACCTGTAATACTTACACGGCCAACCCTGGTACCGCCATCGCGGCCCAGAACCCGCTGGCTTGGCAAATCCTCGGAACGGTCAACGTGCCCGAGAACGTCACGATTTCCGACCTTGACCTTTCGGTGAACATCACGCATCCGCGCATCAATGACCTTTACATCGGGCTGTTACCTCCGGGCGCCACAACCGTGGGCCAGATCAGGATCGTTTACCAGCAGGGCTGTTCAACCTTCTTTACGGCTGGAATGAACACGACCTTTGACGACGAAGGCGTAAACCTGAACTGCTCCGGAATCGCCGCAGGTAATACCTACAAACCGCTCAACACGCTTGATGTCTTTGACGGCCAGAGCTCCCAAGGTGACTGGAGGCTCGTGATTGCCGATGTCGTATCTGCCAACAACGGAACGCTCAACAGCTTTGCGGTGGAGATCTGCTCCACCACAACTTCCGTGACGTTGGGCAACCAGCAGTTCGGGCTGCAGGATTTCACGCTTTACCCGAATCCAAACAACGGAATTTTCACGGTCGGGTTCACTTCGGAAACGGCGAATCCCGTCAAGATCAATGTCCACGACATGCGTGGCCGCAGCGTGTTTGAGAGCAGCTACGCCAATAGCGGAATGTTCTCCCAGCAACTGAATCTCAACAGCCTGATGTCCGGTGTTTACATCGTGACCGTCCAGGACGGCGAGCGCAAGGAAGTCAAGCGCATCGTGGTTGAATAAATCACATTCATTTACACAAAAGGCCGTCCCATTGGGCGGCCTTTTTTATTTGGATTGTTTGGGCGTGCCGGCGCTGGATCTTAGCGGTCATATCGTACCGGGTGGGCGCCGTCGCGTCGTCGCCTGTGTCTTTGCCCCTGCGTGGGCAAAGTACGCCGACTCTGCCGCTCACGCACATCCAGGGGGCATTTGTTTATTTGATGGTCGCACGAACCTGTTTCGTGACCTGCGGAATGCCTTCCATCGAGAAATCGAGCGCGACATTTACCGTTCCTTTTCCCGAAATGTCCAGCGTCCCGTTGTGGACCTCAAAGTAGCCAACCTGGTCCTTTGGGCAAAAGCAAAAGCGCCCGTAGAGCATCTTGACCTGTCGCAGTTCGGCATCTTTTAGGGAGAATTCCTGGCCAGCCGCGCCAATCTCAAAGACGATTTCCTCGCGGTAGCCGCTGTCCGGCATGGTTTCCTCGTTGCCGCGGGTATATTCGTGTTTCACGACGTGCGTCTCCGGGCTGTCAACCAATTTGTAGTACTGCCGCCCAAAGTCATCTTTCACGATGCTGAGGCTCTTGTTGCGGATGAGTTCGGTCTTGCAGGTGCCTTTTGCCGGGCACGGGATTTCCTGAAGCGGTTTTGCGCCGGTTTGCGCGAGGTCTTTCTGGGCGCATTTGCAGCCGGCGAGCGCCAGAGTGAGCAAGAGTAGGGCACCTTTATTCATGGTCTTGATTTTGTTAAAGATACAAAAATCATTTGCCGTTGAACGCGCTCATGGTGTTGCCCAACCCGGCTGTCCCAAATGATTTGATGATCTCGCCCGATTTTTCCAGCCGTTCGGGAAGTTTGGCATTTTCGTCATCGGTCCATTCACCCAGGACATAATTGACCTGCCCGCCCTTGTGGAATTCATCGCTGATGCCAAACCTGAACCTCGCATACTGGTCTGTGCCCAGTACCTGCTGAATGCTCTTTAGACCGTTGTGACCGCCGTCGCTGCCTTTACCGCGGATCCTGATGGTGCCAAACGGAAGGTTGAGGTCATCTGTGATGACCAGCAAATTCTCCAGCGGGATATTTTCCTTGTCCAGCCAATATTTGACGGCTTTCCCGCTGAGGTTCATGTAGGTGCTGGGCTTGAGCAGGAAGAAGGTCCGGCCCTTGAACCTGTATTGCGCGAGGTCGCCCAGCCGCGCGGTCTCAAAGGTCAGGCCTTCCATGGCCGCCAGCTTGTCCAATACCTTGAAACCGATGTTGTGGCGGGTGTGGGCGTATTCGGGGCCGATGTTGCCCAACCCCGCAATCAGGAATTTTTTCATGAAATCGTCTTGTGGTACGGGTTGCGAAGGCTTTGCGCCAAATAGGTCCTTAAGCCAGTTCATGTTGCAAAGGTATCATTTTTGGGTGCGTGAAGGATGGGAGCGGCAGCATTTGGCAGACCTCAAAGGTTTCTAACTCGAGGCGACACCGAACTGTATGTAGCACAGGGAATAAAACCTTTGAGGTCTTCAAAGCTATAGCGGACAGCCTGACGGCGGCGCAGCGAAGCGGAGCCGGCGGCACGCCTATAACAATTGCATCACCAA
>SXQR01000256.1 GCA_005792865.1 Flavobacterium sp.
ATTCTTGGCCCGATATACAGGGGATACGACCGATAGTTTCAAGGTTTACAGCAGGATTTGAATTTGTAAAACTATCCTTTTTTTTGTTTAATGGAAATAGGATTGGTATTCAAAGAAAAACTTGGTCTTGACTCTACGAAAGTTAAAAAAGCGATTTACCTGCATTTCAAAGTGAAAAACCGCAATACATCGATTTAAAATTAAAAAAAACATCAAAATCTCTACTTTCGCTTCAATTTCAACATTTTATGCCATGAATAAAATTACCCGCTTTTTTGCAGTTGCCGCATTTGCCCTGACGGCGCTGGCTACTAATGCGCAGGTCGTGATCAATGAAGTGCTGGCCTCCAATACATCAGTCAACGTGGACGAGGATGGGGAGAACGGCGACTGGGTAGAACTTTACAACCCTTCCGGAGCATCGGTGAGCCTTAATGGCTTTGGGCTCTCGGATGATCCGGCGATGCCCCTCAAATGGGTTTTTCCCAATATTTCGATGCCCGCCAATTCCTATATGTTGGTATGGTGTACCGATAAGGACCGCGCCACTGCGGGCAGTCCTTTGCACACAAACTGGAAAATCAGTACCGCCGGGGAGACCATAACGCTCTCCAATGCCGCCGGAACACAGGTCTCACAAGTAGTCATGCCCGCCATGGCTTCGGATATTTCGTGGGGCCGCGTACCCAACGGCAGCGGGCCGTTCATGTTCCTGGTAAACGTCACGCCGGCCGCAGCCAACCCGTCGACCGGATTCAATGAGATCCTGCCGGAGCCGGTCATGTCTGCCGACGGTGGATTCTACACCTCGGCCTTCAACCTTACCATTTCAACAAATGTTCCCGGCGCCACTATCCTTTATACGCTGGACGGTTCTGAACCAGATGCGGCCAACATCGGCGGGCATACTTACCAGTACCGCAACCGTTACGCCGAGCTTGCCGGCCAAACCGCAGGACCTTTGCTTTCTAAAAGTTACCAAACCTTAACTTATTCGGCCCCGATCAATATCGTGAACCGGACGCCGCAGCCCAATAAACTGGCGACGATATCATCGACCCACCACTTCGATCCCGACTACTTTCCAACCGTGAACCTTTTCAAAGGTACGGTCGTGCGTGCGAAGGTCGTGAAACCGGGCGCGCTGCCCAGCCCTACGGTGACGCGTTCCTACTTTGTTTCCCCTGCCGGCGCCAACGAATTTTCGCTTCCGGTGGTTTCCCTTTCCCTCAACGAGGACAAATTTTTTGAGTACAACAACGGAATTTTCGTGGCCGGTGCCGACTTTGGTGCCTGGCGCGCGGCCAACCCAACCGTCGATGCCGATTATTACAACGCCGATGCCAACTACCGCCGTTCGGGCGATACGTCTGAACGCGAAGCGCACGTGGACTATTTTGTCAAGGGGCAGGAAGTGCTCAACCAGGACATCGGCATCCGCATCAATGGCGGCGCGACCCGTGCCTGGCAAAGCAAGTCGCTGAGGCTTGTGGCCCGTGACGAATATGGCGACGATGACTTCGACTACCAATTTTTCCAAAACGAGACGCTGGACAAGTTCAACAGGCTGGTGCTGCGCAACTCGGGAAGCGATTTCTTCTCAACCATGTACCGCGATGCACTGGCTCAATCACTCGTTGCCGATTTCCTTGAGACACAGGCCTACCAGCCAACCGTCACGTTCGTCAATGGCGAATACTGGGGCATCTTGAACATGCGCGAGCGCTACGACCGGTTCTATTTTGAAAACAAATACAACATCGGTGAAGGCGAACTCGACCTGCTCGAAGACGCGCTCATGGTGGAAGAAGGAGACAACGACCACTGGCAGGCGATGGCGGAGTACATGGAAAACAACAGCCTCGCACCGCTGGCCAATTTCAACTACATTAAAACTCAGTTGGACGTGGAGAATTTCCGTGACTACTTTATCTCGAACATTTTCTATGAAAACGTGGACTGGCCGGGATGGAACACTGAATTCTGGCGCAAGCGCGTTGCCTACACGCCCGATGCTCCCTACGGGCACGACGGCCGTTGGAGGACTGCGATGAAGGATACCGATTCGGCATTTGGCGCGACACTCGATGTCGTGGACCACAACACGCTTGAATTCGCAACAGAACCAAACGGCCCCGAATATCCCAATCCGCCGTTCTCGACCTTGGTGCTGCGCTCGCTTTTGACGCACGACAATTTCAAGATCGACTTCATCAACCGTTTCGCCGACCTGATGAACTCCTATCTCAAGGCCGAGCGCATCATCGAGAAATCAACAGCGATGAAGGCCGTGATCCAGCCCGAAATGCAGGACCATTTGAACCGTTGGGACGGTACCGACTACGGATGGTGGGAAGCCAGCATCGAAATTGTGCACGATTTTGCCGAGCAACGCCCGGCGTTCCAGCGTCAGCACATCCGCGAGAAATTCAACATCAACAACGACATCAACGTGACCCTTAATGTCTCGGACGGGGCACATGGCCACATCAAGATCAATACGATCGACATCGTACCGGCTACGCCCGGAATTCCCGCCGACACGTATCCCTGGACCGGAATCTATTTTTCCAATATCCCGGTGAAGCTCAAGGCGGTTGCGCATGACGGTTACATGTTCAGTCATTGGACAGGCGCCAACAGCAGCACGCAGGAGGAGATTACCGTGACATCGGCGAATGCCTTCTCCGTAACGGCCGTTTTTGTGCCCGATACCGCACCTGCACAAAGTGAACCGATCTACTTTTGGTTGATGGATACCAGCATCCCGAACGACACGCCGCTTACATCCCTCGAGACTAGTTTTGATGCCGACGGCCTTGATGGTGCGATCGATTACCAATCGTCACTTGTGGGATATCCGTTTACCGCGGCAAGCCCCAACTGGAGGAAAGCCTCGATGGAGCGCCGCAATAACCCCACTCCGCTTAACTATATGCCGGAGGCCAACAACAACATTCCCTTTGCCACAAGCAACATGCGCGGGCTCCAGATCACCGAGCCTTTGCAATCGGGCGCAAACCAGAATACAATGGTGTTTGACATTCCCACAACGGGCTATGAGGATATCAAGTTTGCATTTGCCGCGGTCAACGAAGGCACCAATGCGACCGGCATCCTTATCGATTATGCCACCAATGCGGGGACACCTGCCTGGACATCGTCGGGGATCACGGCCGCCATGCCACTTACATCGGCCTACCAGGTATTTCAAACCGATTTCTCCACAATAGCCGCTGTAGAGGACAATCCCAACTTCAAGGTCAGGGTTCGTTTTGCGGGTAGTAACATGGAAGTCGATAACGGAAACCGGATTACATTCAACAATATTTCGGTGATGGGTACGCAGCAGCAGCTATCGGTGGTGGAAAACCCCCTTTCGGGCATGTACGTATATCCCAACCCGGCCAGCGACCTGCTCAATGTTGCGGGATTGGCCGCCGATGCCTCTTACAACCTGTACGCGCTTGACGGCCGCATCGTCAAATCGGGAGCATTGTTTGCCAACGGGTCTGTTTCGCTATCGGGACTGACGGGCGGCATCTACCTGCTGCAAGTTACCTCGGGCGATGCCAGGGAAACCATTAAAATCATCAAAAAATAACCGGCTGCCTACGGCCATCAATAAAATACCATGAAGATCAAATACGCCTTGCAACTGGCGGCACTCGCCCTGATGTTCCAGCTTTCGGCGACCGCGCAGTCCATTGCCATCAATGAAGTGCTAACCTCCAACACCACCGCCAACACCGATGAAGACGGTGACCACCAGGACTGGGTGGAACTCCACAACTTTGGCACAGTAGCGGTCAATCTTGAGGGTTTTGGCCTGACAGATGATGTGACCATGCCGCACAAGTGGCAGTTTCCGGCCGTCACGATGCAACC
The DNA here is from genome assembly GCA_005792865.1 of Flavobacterium sp. Lineage (GTDB taxonomy): Bacteria > Bacteroidota > Bacteroidia > Flavobacteriales > Flavobacteriaceae > Flavobacterium. Next base: position 3,889 of record SXQR01000256.1, read on the forward strand.
CGGTAGCTACTTGCTGGTTTGGTGTTCCGATAAAAACCGGATCAATCCGTCGGCACCCCTGCACACCAATTTCAAGATCAGTTCGGCCGGTGAAATCCTTACCCTTACCGATGCCGCGCAGGCGGTAGTCAACCAGGTGCCGGCCACGGCTATCCCCGAAAACATGTCTTATGGCCGCATCCCCAACGGAACGGGTGGCTTCATGTTCATGCAGGCCATCACACCCGGTGCGGCTAACGGCAGTACGGGATATTCGGAAGTGTTGCCCGATCCCGTTTTCTCGCATGACGGCGGTTTCTACACTTCAGGATTTACACTGACGCTGTCCACGACCGTACCCGGCGCATCCATCATTTACACGGTGGACGGCTCCGAACCGATGGAGGCCAATATTGGCGGCGTGACCTACAATTACAAGAATACCTATCCGGAAAGTCCGGGCGATCCTTTTGGCCCGATGCTCGAGCAATCATTGGCGACGCTTCCGTATTCGGCACCGATCTTAATCGTGGACCGCACCAGCCAGCCAAACGACATCTCGATGATTTCCTCGACGATGCACCTGGTTCCTTACTACTTACCCGAATTCCCGATTTTCAAAGGAACTGTAGTGCGCGCCAAGGTCGTCAAGCCGGGGGCACTCTCCCCAAAATCGGTGAGCCACACTTACTTTGTAACACCTCAAGGGGCCAACCGCTTTTCCCTGCCGGTCATCTCACTTTCGATCAGCGAAAACGTGCTTTTTGACTATGAGGACGGCATTTACGTGGCCGGTGTTGATTTTGACACCTGGCGCACCGAAAATCCAGACCTTGAGCACCACGGTATCGAGAACACCGGGAACTTTTACCGCCGCGGAATCGAGCACGAGCGCGAGGCCAACATGACCTATTTTGTCAATGGTGAGGAAGTCATCAATCAAAATGTCGGGCTCAGGCTGCATGGAGGATCTTCGCGCGAATGGCAGAACAAATCGTTCAACATCTACGCCCGTGACGAATACGGCGACGGCGACATGGATTACGCCTTTTTCCCCGGCCAACCTACCAATTTTGACAGGTTGATCCTTCGCAATTCGGGGGCGGATTTTTATGAAACTTTATTCCGCGATGCGTTTATCCATCAGTTGTCGAAAAACCTCAACATGCTCATCAAGGACTACCAGCCCACCATCACGTTCCTGAACGGCGAATATTGGGGAATCCTGAACCTGCGCGACAAATTTGACAACAATTATTTTAAACGGGTTTACAATATTGACGAGGTGGACATCACTTCAAATCAAAATACAGTGGAGGAAGGCGACAACGTCCACTGGCAGGCCATGTACAGTTACGTGAACAACAATTCACTGGCTACCGAAGCCAACTACAATTACATCACCACGCAACTTGACCCGGAGAGTTTCGCCGACTACTACATCACCAATATATTTTTCCAGAACATCGACTGGCCCGGAAACAACGTCTCTCGCTGGAGAAAAAAGGTTCCGTATGACGCAAATGCGCCATTTGGGCATGACGGGCGTTGGAGATGGCTTGCGCATGACCTGGACGCGACCTTCGCGACGCGCTCGCACAACATCGGGCTGAACAGCCTTGCCGCCGCGACCGCGACCAACGGACCTTCATGGCCCAATCCGGCATGGTCCACCCTGCTGCTGCGGAAGATGCTGGAAAACCCCACGTTCAAAAACCATTTCATCAACCGCTTTGCCGACCTGATGAACACGTCATTCCATACCGATCGCGTCCTTTCAATGATGAACCAGCTCAAGTCGGTGATCGAACCGGAAATGCCGGAGCAGATCGCACGCTGGGAGGCACCGACCGCCTGGGACTGGAATTCCTACCTCGAGGAGCAGGTTGATTTTGCCGAACAAAGGCCGGCTTTCCAACGCGACCACATCCGCGCAAAGTTTGAGATCGCAAACAACATCGACGTGATGGTGGATGTGTCGGACGCGGCGCACGGCCACGTGAAAGTGAATACAATAGACATTAAGGACGGTACCGACGGCATCAGCGGGAATCCATACCCATGGACCGGGATCTATTTCTCGAACATACCCGTTACCCTTAAGGCAATCGCGGCTGAGGGCTACATGTTTAGCCACTGGACAGGCGCCTCAAGCGCCACCACGCAGGAAATAACGGTATCATCGGCAGAGTCGTTCAACGTGACCGCGGTCTTTGTTCCCGATACGACACCGGCCGCCAACGAGCCCGTGTATTTCTGGATGATGGACAACACGATCGAGAACGATGCGCCGCTGACTTCCCTCGATGCGACTTTTGAGGCAACCGGTCAGGACGCGGTGCTCAATTACCAATCTTCGCTGATAGGGTACCCTTTCACATCTGCAAGCCCGCTTTGGCGCAAGGCTTCAATGGAACGCCGCAATGCCCCGACTCCGATCAATTACATTCCGGAGGCCAACAATGATGTCCCTTTTGCCACGAGCAACATGCGCGGCATCCAAATCAAGGAGCCATTGCACCAGGGGAGCAATGAAAATATGCTGGTGTTCAGCGTCCCCACGCAGGGTTATCGCGACGTCAAGTTTGCATTTGCAGCGATGAATGAAGGCACGAACGCCACCGCGATCACCGTGGAATACAGTACCGCTTCGGGGACACCGGCCTGGACTGCGGCAGGGATCACATCGACCATGCCATTGGCATCGGCCTACCAGTTGTTCGAGACCGATTTTACCTCTGTCGTGGCGGCCAACCACAATCCGGACTTCAAGGTCAGGTTGCGGTTTACCGGAGCCAATATGGAAGCCGATAACGGTAACCGCATCACCTTCAACAACATTTCGGTGCGCGCGACCGAGGAAGAACTTTCAACCCCGGCGCATCAATTGTCACAGGTCAGGGTTTACCCCAACCCGTTCACGTCGCAAATCCAGGTTGGAGGCCTCACCGAAGATACCGCGTATGCTGTTTATGCAATGGACGGAAGGCGCGTCATATCGGGTGTGATGCAACCGGGTCAGGCCATTGGGCTGGACAATCTCAACTCCGGGCTTTACTTGTTGGAGCTCCGGCAGGGACAGATTACGGAGGTGCGGAAAATCAGCAAAAATTAATGTACGAAAAGATTGGAATGAAGGGGGCTGAGATCAATTCCGCCCCCTTTTTTGATTTCATAAATTGTCTTAAAAAAATCCATTTATCGTTCAAATGGGACGTTTAGCCGAGTAAAAAATACCGTGCGGTGCCGTATTGCTATCTTGTGCTTTGAAAAAGAAATTGCGATGAAAAAAATTACCTTACTGGCTTTATGGGCACTCTTTCTTGCGGGCGGGAACGCCGTTTTCGCGCAGGGAGTCGTGATCAATGAAATACTTGCTTCCAACACATCGATCAACACGGACGAGGATGGAAGTTTTGAGGATTGGGTTGAACTTTACAATTCGGGGAGTACGGCCGTCAACCTCAACGGTTATGGGCTGTCGGATGCGCCGGCGACACCGTTCAAATGGATCTTTCCAAACGTGACGCTGAATCCGGGGCAGTACATGCTCATTTGGTGTTCCGATAAGAACCGCACCACTCCGGGCAGCCCACTGCATACCAATTGGAAGATCAGCGCATCGGGAGAACAAATTACGCTCACGAGCGCCGCCGGTGTCATGGTGGACCAATCGCCCGCCGCCGAACTTTCATCCGACCAATCATTTGGCCGCCTTCCCAACGGAACGGGCCCTTTCGTTATTTTCACCAACGTCACCCCTGCCGGGGTAAATGCGTCGGCCGGAACCGGCGCCGAACTGGCCCCGCCTACCTTCTCGCATGCGGCGGGTTTCTATTCATCGGCTTTCAACCTGAGCATCACATCCACCGATCCCGGCGCCACGATCATCTACACCCTTGATGGTTCGGACCCCGACGAGAACAACCTCGACGGCACTTTTTATCCATATAAGAATTCATACTCGGAACAGCCATTCCACCCCACCGGACCGTTTCTCTCGCAATCCTACACGAGCCAGCAATACGCAGCGCCCATCCAAATCGTGGATCGCACGCCGCAAACCAACAAGCTTTCATGGACCTCTTCAACCTACAGTTTTGACCCCAATTATTATTTCCCCGACAACCCCGTTTTCAAGGGAACGGTCGTAAAGGCGCGCGCCATCAAGCCAGGGTCGTTGCCTAGCCCGATCGTGACAAGGACTTATTTTGTGCATCCTTCAGGAAGCGCACGATATAACCTGCCCGTCATCTCGCTTGCTTTCCCCGAGACGCGTTTCTTTGATTACTACGATGGGATTTACGTCGCCGGTGTGGATTACGATACCTGGCGCGCCTCCAACCCGTCGCTCAATCCGCGGGGCCGCGAGGTAGGAAACTACTACCGTCGCGGGATGGAGTTTGAAAAGGGAGCGAATTTCTCCTATTTCGTAAACGGAACAGAAGTACTTAACCAGGAGATCGGGCTGCGCATACGCGGTGCTTCCACCCGGCGTTACGAAAGCAAATCGCTCACGGTTTACGCGCGTTCGGAATACGGTGATAGCACATTGAGTCACCAATTTTTCCCCGACCTGGCCGACGACAGCTTCAAGAGGTTGACGCTTTCCAACTCCGGGAGCGACTTCCGGGACACGATGTTCAGGGACGCGCTGGTGCACCGCATCTGCCGCCAACTGCACTGCGAAAACGAGAATTACCAGCCCGCCATCACCTTTTTCAATGGCGAATATTGGGGCATCCTGAACATCCGCGAAAGGTTTGACAACCAGTATTTTGAGCGCGTGTATGGTATCGACGAAGTTGACCTGCTTGAAAACCAGGGACTCGTCGCCGAGGAAGGCGATACGGCCCATTGGCAGGCCATGGTGTCCTATCTGCAAAACAATTCCCTTGCATCGGAAGCCAATTACAATTACATCAAGACGCAACTGGATCCGGAGAGCTTTACGGATAATTTCGTGACCAACATTTACCTTGACAACTCTGACTGGCCGGGCAACAACCAACAGTTCTGGCGCAAGAAAACCGCTGGTTACGAGCCCAATGCACCGTACGGTCACGATGGACGCTGGAGATGGGTATTCCATGATCTGGACGATACTTTCTCCTTCGGGACCGACGATTATTCTCACAACAATCTTCAAATCGCCACTTCGCTTAACAATACCTGGCCAAATCCGGCATGGTCAACGCTTATCATTCGGAAATTGCTTGAAAACAACGCGTACAAGGAGGATTTTATCAGCCGGTTCGCCGACTTGATGAATACCATTTTCAAGCCCGATTACATTATCGGCCAGATGAATGAGCTCAAGGCAGGCATCCAGCCGTCCATGCCGGAACACATCGCGCGTTGGAGCTTTCCCAGCAGCATGACTTCATGGAACAACCGCCTGACCTATCAGCAGAATTTTGCACTGCAAAGGCCCGAGTTCCAGCGTCAGCACATTCGCGAAAAGTTCAATATTTCAAATGACATCGATGTGACGCTCAATGTTTCCTCATCGGCACACGGACATATCAAGGTAAACACAATCGAGCTGGTTCCCGAAACCGATGGTGTAGCCGCAAACCCGTATCCCTGGAGCGGAAAATACTATGCGAACATCCCGGTTAAACTCAAGGCGATTGCAAAACCAGGCTACATATTTAGCCATTGGACCGGAGATTCAAACTCCACCGATGCCGATCTGACGATGGTAACCGATGCGAATTTTTCGGTGACCGCGGTTTTTGCCCCGCTTGAGCCGGTAGAGATTTCGGAGCCGGTTTATTTCTGGCACATGACCAGCGCAATCCCGAACGATACGCCGCTGACCTCTCTCAACTCTACTTACGAACTGCCCGGGGATGCCAGCATCCAGTACCAATCATGCCTCGAGGGTTATCCTTTCACGGCGACCCATCCGCTTTGGCGAAAAGCCTCGATGGAACGACGCAACGCGCCGACTCCGGTCAATTATCGCCCGGCTGCAAACAACAACGCGGCTTATAACGCTTCGCAAATGCGCGGCCTCCAGATCCTGCAGCCATTCCAAAACAACGGGCTTGAAAACACTATGGTTTTCAATATGCCTACCACCGGTTTCAAGTCCATAAAATTTTCCTTCGCCGCGAAGGATGAAGGAGCCGCCTCCAACATCGTATTGGATTATTCAATAAATTCAGGTGCTCCCGTTTGGATCACGACCGGCCTTACCAATTCCACAATCCCGCTCACGGCAGATTATACTTTGTTTGAGGCAGATCTCAGCGCGGTTTCGACCGTCGAAAACAATCCGCATTTCAAGGTCAGGATCCGCTTCAGCGGCCCGAACATGACCCTCGACGAAGGCGACCGCGTCACATTCAACAATATCGCGTTGGATGGGGTGCGCATGCCCATCACGTATCCGACTCCCCTGACCTTTACGCAAGGCGTAGCGATTGCTCCCGTAAGCCCGACGGTCAATGGCGGCACCGTGCTTTCGTATTCTATTTCACCGGCACTTCCGGCGGGGCTGAATTTCAATGCGTCGACAGGCGTTATTTCCGGTACCCCGACCGTCGCCTCTGCTGCGGCCAATTATACCGTGACGGCCAATTACTCGGGCGGATCGGCAACTTTTATTGTGCAGATCACGGTCAATGCCGCCGCGCCTTCAGCACTTTCATACAACTCGCCCAACACCCTCACCGTCGGTACGGCCATTACGCCGCTTTCGCCGAGCGTGACCGGAAGCGTTTCGTCATATTCGATTTCACCAAACCTGCCTGCAGGACTGTCGTTCAACACGGCGACGGGGGTGATATCGGGAACACCGACAGCGATTGCTCCGACCGCAACCTATACCGTGACCGCGACCAATTCGGGTGGATCGACAAGCTTCGGCGTGGTGATCACCGTTAACGATGCGGCTCCGATGGCGC
>SXQR01000257.1 GCA_005792865.1 Flavobacterium sp.
AAGGGTTCGCTGCGCGATTTCAAGAAGCAGATGGCAGCCTGTGCAGCCGAAATGCGTTTCGAGGAGGCGCAAAAGATCAAGGACAAGATCGACATCCTTGAAAAATACCAATCCAGGTCCACGGTTGCCAACCCGAAGCTGACCAATATAGACGTGTTCTCGATCGTTTCGGACGAGAGCTCGGCGTTCGTGAATTTCATCCAGATCGCCCATGGCTCCATCATACGGTCACACATGATGGAACTCAAGAAGAAACTCGAGGAAACCGATCTTGAACTGCTCGAGATCGCGATTGTTGAACTCCGTGAAAGGTTCAACCTGACGTCAAAGGAAGTGATCGTTCCCTTTGAAGTCAATCTTGGCGAGAATGTCAAGATCACGGTGCCCCAGCTGGGCGACAAGCGCGACCTGCTTGAATTGTCCACGCGCAACGCGAAGATGTTCAGGATGGAGCAGCTCAAACAGATCCAGATTGTAGATCCGGACCGGCATACCAACCGCATCATGGCGCAGATGAAGAAAGACCTCAGGCTGCCGGAAGAACCGCGCCACATCGAGTGTTTTGACAACTCCAATATCCAGGGATCCAATCCCGTCGCGGCGTGTGTCGTTTTCAAGGACGGCAAGCCGTGCAAAAAGGAATACCGCCATTTCAACATCAGGACCGTGGACGGCCCCAACGATTTCGCGTCCATGGAAGAAGTGGTGTACCGTCGGTATAAACGCCTGCTTGCAGAGGACAAACCGTTGCCGCAACTCATTATTATCGACGGCGGGAAGGGCCAATTGTCCTCGGCACTCAAAAGCCTTGAAACGCTGGGTCTGCGAGGCAAGATCGCCATCATCGGGATCGCGAAGCGGCTCGAGGAACTCTTTTATCCGGAAGACCCGGTTCCGCTCTACCTGGACAAAAAGTCCGAAACCCTCAAGATCATCCAGCAACTCCGCAACGAGGCGCACCGGTTTGGCATTTCGCACCACCGCGACAAACGCAGCAAATCGGCGCTGCAGACCTCGGTGGAGACCATTCCCGGCATCGGTGAAAAGACCATGACCACGCTCATCCGGCACTTCAAGTCGGTCAAGCGTATGACGGCGGCATCGGAGGCCGAAATATCGGCTGTCGTTGGAGTTTCAAAAGCCAAAAAAATTATCGACTTTTACAAAAATATTCTCAAGTAACCGATGAAAAACCCTACGCTTCTGCTGGTGCTGTTCCTGATTGGAATGGCCGCATTCGGGCAGGAGCGCAAGGAGCCGCTCAGGGTCGGGCTCGTGCTCAGCGGCGGCGGGGCCAAGGGTTTTGCACATATCGGGGTGTTGAAGGTCATCGAAGAGGCGGGCGTCAAGATCGATTACATCGGCGGGACCAGCATGGGCGCAATCGTGGGCGGGCTGTATGCATCGGGTTACAATGCCCGGCAGATCGATTCGATATTCCGCGACACCGATTTCGATGCGCTGCTGCAGGATTACATTCCGCGGTCGTCCAAGAATTTTTACGGCAAACGCAACGATGAACTGTATGCGGTGACGCTTCCGTTCAACAAATTCCGGATCACGATCCCCAATGCGCTGTCCAAGGGGCTGTACAATTACAACCTGCTGACCAAATTGACCCATAAGGTCAGGCATGAACGCGATTTCAGCAAACTCCCGATTCCCTTTCTCTGCATGGCCACCGACATCGAGACCGGCCAGGAGGTCCTGCTGGACAAGGGGTATCTTCCCCAGGCCATGCTCGCGAGCGCCGCGTTCCCGTCGCTTTTTGCGCCCGTGGAACTCGACGGCAGGCTCCTGGTGGACGGCGGGATCACAAACAATTATCCCATCGATGAGGTCCGCAGCCGCGGTGTGAATTTCATCATCGGCGTGGACGTGCAGGACGATTTGAAGGACCGCGAGGACCTTAAGGACGCCACCCGGATCCTTGTCCAGATCTCCAATCTGCAAATGATCCACAGTATGCAGGAAAAGGCCGCGCAGACCGACATTTACATCAAGCCGGACATTACCAAGTTTGGCGTCATTTCATTCGACGAAGGGCCGGCCATCATCAAGAAGGGCGAGGAGGCGGCATTTGCCGTTTACGAAAGGATCAAGTTGCTCGCCGACACGACAAACCTTCACCGGAAGGCTCCCATGAAGGTACAGCGCGATACGCTCAACATTGGCGGGATCCATGTCAACAAACAGGAAAATTTCACGCGCGCTTACGTGCTGGGCAAGTTGCGGTTTCGCGAGGACCGCCGCATTTCCTACCGCGACCTCAAGACCGGCGTGGACAACCTGACGGCGACGCAAAACTTTAGCGCCATCACCTATTCGCTGGAGCCCAACGCACAGGGGGAGGATGAACTCAGGCTGACGCTTCTTGAAAATCCCGTGAAGACCTACCTGAAATTTGGGCTGCACTATGATGGGCTGTATAAATCGGGGATATTGACCAACCTGACGCACAAAAATTCGTTTTTCAAGAATGATGTGGTATCGCTCGATGTTGTGCTGGGGGACAACTTCCGGTATAACCTCGATTACTACATCGACAACGGCTTTTACTTTAGCTTTGGCTTCAAATCAAGATACAACCGCTTCAACCGCAACCTCAAGACCGACTTCAGCAACGGGGAGCTTTTGGATGCTTTCGGGCTCAACGCGATCAACATTGACTATGCCGATTTTACCAATCAGGCTTACGTGCAGACCGTGTTTGTAGAGAAATTACTTACAGGTATTGGCGCCGAGGTCAAAAGGCTTAAAATTAAATCGGATAATCTTGAGGCCACCGATCCGGTCCTTGAAAACAGCGATTACCTGAGTTTGTTTGGCTATATCCGGTACGATTCCTTTGACAATCGCTATTTCCCCAGGCGCGGCTGGTATTTTTCGGGTGATTTTCAGTATTTCCACGATTCCAGTGATTTTACCGAAACCTTTGAACCTTTCTCCATCGCAAAGGGCGACATTGGCATCGCACGCACCTTTTTCAGGAAATGGACCGTGAGGGCGCAGTCGGAACTGGGATTCTCCATCGGCGAACAGAGCCCGCACTTCTTTGATTTTGTGTTGGGCGGATACGGTTTTAGCCCCATCAATAATTTCAGGCCCTTTTACGGCTATGATTTCCTCAGCCTGGCCGGAGACAGTTACGTGAAGGCATCGGCGACGATCAATTATGAATTTTTGAAGAAGAACCACCTCAATTTTTCGGCTAACGTGGCCAGCATCGGCGACAAGCTCTTTAGCCAGGCCGATTGGGTCGAAAACAGGAAATATACGGGCTTTGCGCTCGGATATGGGATGGAGACCATCATCGGGCCGCTGGAAATCAAGTATACCTGGTCACCGGACCAATCGCGAAGCTACACGTGGTTCAGCATCGGCTTTGCCTTTTAACAATTTCTTTGGCTTTAGGCAAAAAGCGATATATTTGGGGCCGTGACAAGGCTATACCAATCATAATAATTTAAAAACCATCAATCTTTATGTCAATCTGGAAAAGAAAACCGCTGGCGCTCCTGCTCGAGGAAGCGACGGAGTCTGAAAAAGGCCTCAAAAAAACATTGACCGCCAAAGGTCTGGTTGCGCTGGGTGTTGGCGCGATCATCGGCGCGGGGCTATTCTCCATAACGGGACTGGCCGCGGCCAACAATGCGGGGCCGGCAATCACGATTTCCTTCCTCGTTGCGGCATTGGGCTGTATTTTTGCCGGGCTTTGCTATGCCGAATTTTCTTCCATGATCCCCGTTGCGGGCAGTGCGTACACTTATTCCTTTGCCACAATGGGCGAATTCATCGCCTGGATCATCTGATGGGACCTGGTCCTGGAGTATGCCGTTGGGGCGGCGACCGTCTCGATCTCCTGGTCGCGGTACCTGGGCAAATTCCTGGAATCCTACGGCATCCACCTTGACGATGCCTACATGCTTTCGCCGTTTGAAGGTGGGATCATCAACATTCCGGCGGTACTCATCGTGATGCTGATGTCCATGATCCTGATTCGCGGGACAAAGGAATCCTCTTTTGTGAACGGAGTCATCGTATTGCTCAAGGTTTCGGTCGTGTTGATTTTCATCGCGGTGGGTTGGCAATACATCAGGCCCGAGAATTATACGCCGTACATTCCGGACAACACGGGCTCGTTTGGTGAATTCGGGTTCAGCGGAATCATCCGTGCGGCCGCAATCGTCTTCTTTGCCTACATTGGTTTCGATGCCGTTTCAACAGCGGCACAGGAAGCCAAGAACCCCAAGCGCGACATGCCCATCGGGATTTTGGCCTCGCTTGGCATCTGTACGCTGTTGTATGTCCTGTTTGCCCACGTTATGACAGGCGTGGTCAATTATGAGGCCTTCGCCGGCAAGGACGGGATCGCCCCGGTTGCCGTAGCCGTCGAGGCCATGGGCCCGGCCGATGCATCCGGAATGATTACCCCCGAATATCCATGGCTCAACAACGCCATCCTGTTGGCCATCCTGGCGGGCTACGCATCGGTGATCCTGGTGATGCTGATGGGACAAAGCCGCGTTTTCTTCTCGATGAGCAAGGACGGCCTGGTTCCCAAGATCTTCTCGGACGTACACGATAAGTTCCGCACGCCGGCCAAGAACAACTTGTTTTTCATGGTATTGGTAAGCCTTTTTGCCGCATTCGTTCCGGCAAGGGTAGTGGGAGAGATGACCAGCATCGGGACGCTGTTCGCGTTTATCCTGGTGTGCATCGGCGTACTGATCCTGCGCAATAAAATGCCCGAGGCGCCGCGTGCCTTCCGTACGCCATTGGTACCGTTCGTGCCGATTGCGGGAATCCTCGTCTGCCTCTTCATGATGGTCTTCCTGCCGATGGACACCTGGATCAGGCTCATCGTATGGATGATGATCGGTTTTGACCTTTACCTTTTCTACGGGATGAAGCATTCGGTCCAGAACAAGGGCATGTTCAGCAACGGCAATTACAAGGTCGTGGCAGGGTCAGGGCTTGGAATGGTCCTGGCACTAGTGATCGTGGCCTTTGTCCACCATTCAGACCCGGACATAGACGATACGGCACTGTTCTACTTCTCGCTGGTGTTCGCGGCCATACATGCGATGGTTTACGCCTACAGCTTCAAGCGGGCAAGGGTTTAAAGATATCAGGGCGTCACTATGGCGCCCTTTTTTTGTTGTTAATTTTTGGCGCCCGACGCCGGACTTTTAAAAATTCCCGATATTTACGCTATGAAAGCATGGGCAGGCTTGCTGGCACACCTTCAATTCCTCATCAAGAGAAATCCTGAATGATCGGCCTGAAATTGCATTTTTTGTATTAATCATTCAATTTTAAAGTTATGCCGATATACCATAAACTTGGGGATTTTCCCCAAAAGAGGCACGTCCAGTTCAAAAAACCCGATGGCGGCCTTTATTACGAGCAACTCTTTGGCACCGAGGGTTTTCACGGCCATTCCTCGCTTCTTTACCACGTGCACCGGCCCACGCAGGTCCGGGACATCAAAAAGTCTTATTCGGTGGAACCGGAGATTGCCATCGACAAAAACATCAAATCGCTTTTGTTGAAGGGCTTCGAGGTAAAACCGCAAAAGGATTTTCTCGAGAGCCGCAAGCCGATGCTGGTCAATTCCGATTGCGTTATCGGACTCGCTGCCCCGCAGGAATCGATCCGGGAATATTTCTACAAGAATGCCGACGCCGACGAAATGCTTTTTATCCACAAGGGTTCGGGGACGCTCCGCACCATGATGGGCAACATCGCATTTGAATACGGCGATTACCTGATCATCCCGCGCGGCATGATCTACCAGATCGATTTTGACGGGGCCGAGAACAGGATCTTCTATGTCGAATCTCACGCGCCATTCTACACGCCCAAGCGCTATAAAAACGAATCGGGCCAGCACCTGGAGCATTCGCCATTTTGCGAACGCGATTTCAAGTTGCCCACACATCTGGAGACACACGATGAGAAAGGCGATTTTATCATCAAGGTCAAAAAGGAGGGCATGATCCACGAGATCGTGTACGCGACGCATCCATTTGACGTGATTGGATGGGACGGGTACAATTTCCCGTACGGCTTCAGCATCCACAACTTTGAACCCATAACGGGCCGCGTCCACCAACCGCCTCCGGTCCACCAGACTTTTGAAACCTCGACGTTTGTGGTTTGTTCATTCTGCCCGAGGCTTTACGACTACCATCCGCTTTCGATTCCGGCGCCTTATAACCACAGCAACATTGACAGCGATGAGGTGCTGTACTATGTAGACGGCGATTTCATGTCGCGCAACAACATTGAGCAGGGCCACATCACGCTCCATCCAAAGGGAATTCCCCACGGGCCGGCACCGGGCGCATACGAGCGCAGCATCGGCCAGACCCAAACGCAGGAACTCGCGGTTATGGTGGATACCTTCCGGCCACTCAAGGTAACCAAAGCGGCAATGGATATCGATGACGGGAAGTACTACAAAAGCTGGGTGGAGTAGCCTTGGGTATTATAAATTATAAATTGTAAATTTTTAATGGATACATAAGTAGCCATTTAAACAAAATAGTGCATATGAACAATGAGATAAAATCGGTCGAATACGGCCTCGAGAAAATATTTGAAGGCGCACAGGATTTCCTGCCCTTGCTGGGAACGGATTACGTGGAACTTTACGTGGGCAACGCCAAGCAGGCGGCGCACTTTTACAAAACGGCTTTTGGCTTCCAGTCATTGGCATATGCCGGATTGGAGACCGGTGTCCGCGACCGTGCATCATACGTGCTCAAGCAGGACAAGATCCGCTTGGTGCTGACCACTCCACTTGGAGGCGATTCCATCCTCAACGACCACCTTCGCAAGCACGGTGACGGTGTCAAGGTGGCCGCGCTTTGGGTAGAGGATGCCCGCAGCGCTTTTGAGGAAACCGTGAAACGCGGTGCGAAACCGTTCATGGAACCGATGGTCGAACAGGATGAGTTTGGAACGGTGGTGCGGTCGGGGATCTATACCTACGGCGAAACCGTGCACATCTTCGTGGAGCGCAGAAATTACAACGGCGTGTTCCTTCCGGGGTATAAGGAGTGGAAATCCGACTACAATCCTGCTCCCGTTGGCCTCAAGTACATCGACCACATGGTGGGAAATGTCGGTTGGGGCGAAATGAACACGTGGGTCAAATGGTATGAGGACGTGATGGGTTTCGTGAACTTCCTCTCTTTTGACGATAAGCAGATCAACACCGAATATTCGGCCCTGATGAGCAAGGTCATGTCCAATGGCAATGGCCGCATCAAGTTTCCGATAAACGAACCCGCCGAAGGCAAGAAGAAGTCCCAGATCGAGGAATATCTTGATTTTTACGGTGGCCCGGGCATCCAGCACATTGCCATAGCCACCGATGACATCATCACGACCGTCAGCGAACTCCGTGCACGGGGTGTTGAGTTCCTCTCGCCGCCGCCGCACGCGTATTACGAACTGGTACCGGAAAGACTTGGAGCGCACATGAAGGTAATGAAGGAAGACCTGAACGTACTGGAAAGCCTGGCCATCATGGTCGATGCCGACGAGGAAGGCTACCTTTTGCAAATTTTCACCAAGCCCGTACAGGACCGCCCGACCCTATTCTTTGAAATCATCCAGCGCATGGGCGCGAAGGGATTTGGCGCGGGCAATTTCAAGGCGTTGTTTGAGTCGATCGAGCGCGAGCAGCAACTTCGGGGCACACTATAGTTTTTTATTGCTGATTTGTCATATAAAGAATCAATAACCCATCAGCAATTGCAAAATTCTTGTTAAAGTAGGATTTTGACACGTTATTATGCAATTGTCGGTGTATATTTGCCAGCGCAAAGACAAGGGGTGGTTCCCGTGTTTTTGAAAGTAAATTTTTCATAATTTATAGTTTTTTTTGGTTGGTTAATAGCATAAAAACCCGGTCATCGTTTGACTGGGTTTTTTTGTTTTGGTACTTTTGGAACAGTAATTGTCCTGCGCGGCGCCGGAAAACAAAAACAGCAATGAGAAAATTCATAATAGCGCTTATTTTTCTGGTTACAGCGGGGTTCTCGAGTAAGCAGGAACGCGCATTCCAAGCCGGCGAATGGTTCAAGTTCAGGATTCATTACGGGGTCATCAATGCGGGGTATGCCACGCTGGAGATAAAGGATGCGGTAAAGAATGGGAAAAAGGTTTACCATGCCATCGGGAAAGGTTACACAACGGGCATGTCGCGGTTCTTTTTTAAGGTAGAGGACAATTACGAAAGCTACTTTGACAAGGAAACCGGAAATCCCTACCAGTTTGTCCGTAAGATAAACGAAGGCGGTTATACCAAGAACCAGGAAGGTTTTGTCGATCAGGCGGGGCACAAGATCCTGCTCAAGGATTACAAGGACAAGAAGGAAAAGACATTTTCGGTGCCGGCCAATACTCAGGATGTCATGTCGACGTTCTATTATCTGCGCAACCATCCCAACATTGACAAGATGAAGGTGGGCGAGGCAGTGACCGTGGACATGTTTTTTGACGACGAGCTCTTCAAGTTCAAGCTCAAGTTCATCGGCCGCGAGGATCTCAAGACCAAGTACGGGACGGTCCCGACGATGATGTTCAGGCCGCTTGTGCAATCAGGCCGCGTCTTCAAGGAAGAGGAGAGCCTTACGGTATGGATTTCAGACGACGACAACAAGCTTCCGGTCAGGATTAAGGCCAGCCTTGCGGTAGGGTCGATCAAGGCCGACCTGGATGGTTTTCGAGGACTGAAATATCCCTTCAAGGTTAAAAAATAAACACATGACCCAAACCAGTCAAACGCAATCACTTCTCAAGGAATTAGACGATAAATTTTCGGCCATCGGGCAAAAGCTCGACACCCATCTCGAGGGGCTTTTATGGTCCAGGCCCATCACCTATTGGGATTATATCCAGACCGATGCGCTGCTCAACCTCCAGACCCAGCGCACGTCGCTCCCGGATGAGATGGTCTTCATCATGTACCATCAGGTCAACGAACTGCTGTTCAAGATGATCCTTTGGGAAGTGGACCAGATATCATCGGCCCAAAACATTCAGACGGCATTTTTTACGGAGCGACTTCATCGCATCAGCCGCTATTTTGACATGCTGACGACCTCCTTTGACATCATGGGGGACGGCATGGAGGTGGAGCAGTACATGAAATTCCGCAACACCCTCACGCCTGCTTCCGGTTTCCAGAGTGCGCAGTACCGATTAATCGAGTTTGGGTCCACCGACCTGATCAACCTGATCGACCACCGCTTCCGCGAAACCATCGACCGCAATACGCCGTACGAACATGCTTTTGAGCATCTTTATTGGCAAGCCGCGGGTAAGGACTACGCCACCGGCGAAAAATCTTATCTGATCAAGCAATTCGAGGCCAAATACAAGGCCCTCTTCCTGCGTAGGATGGAGGCATACAATACCACCAACATCTGGAAAAAATTCAGCCAGCTTCCCGAGGATGCAAAACAGGACAAGGGACTTGTTGAAGCCATGCGCCATTATGACCACACGGTGAATGTCAAATGGGTCATGGGGCATTTAAATGCCGCCCGGAAATACATCGAGAGCGGCCACGGCACCGGCGAGGCAACCGGCGGAAGCGACTGGAAGCGCTACATGCACCCCAAGTTCCAGCGCCGCATCTTTTTCCCCGAACTCTGGAGCGCCGACGAACTCAAAAATTGGGGAGAGGAAAAATAATGACCCAAACCCGAATCATCCTTCTGCTTATATCGCTGTTGCTTTTCGCGTGCAAACCGGAATCGGAGCCCGTAGAAGAGCCCGTGGCGCCGCGCCCGGAAGGGAAGTTTGATTTTGGGTTCAGGCTGGACGATTTCAATGTGGTTCAGGATACGGTTGGCCCGGGGGATACCTTTGGCGGCATCCTCAACCGCCAGAATATCGATACGCTGCGGGTGTACGACATCGTTTCCAGGATTCGCGACACCTTTGACGTGCGCATCATCCGCAAGGGCAAACCCTTTACGTTGCTCCGATCGCTTGACCGCGAAAAGAGGCTGCAGGCCTTCATCTACCAGCCTGACAGGCTTTCCTATTATGTCGTGGACCTGCGCGATTCGGTGACGGTCACCAGGAAAACCTATCCCGTGACCATCAAGCGGCGCACGGTTGCCGGCAGCCTTGACGGTTCGCTCGCCGAGGCACTGGCCAAGGAAAAGGTTGAACCGGAACTCGCCACGCGCATTTCCAAGATTTATCAGTGGTCCATCGACTTCTTTAAGTTGCAGAAGGGCGACAAGTTTGGCGTCACCTTCACCGAAAGGTTCATCAACGACACGGTGTATGACGGCGTGGACAGCCTCCAGGCGGCTTTTTTTGAATACAAGGGCAAGATCATCTACGCCTTTCCGTTTGCGCAACAGCCCGGCGGAAAACTCGAATACTACGACGAGGACGGCAAACCGCTCAAGAATTTCTTCCTCAAGGCCCCGCTCAAGTTCAGTCGCATTTCCTCCCGATTTTCACCACGGCGTTTCCATCCCGTGCAGGCGGTTTGGAAGGCCCACAAGGGCACCGATTACGCCGCACCCCACGGGACGCCCATCATGACCACCGCGGCGGGCGTTGTAGAACAAACCGGTTATACCGCCGGAAACGGAAACTTCGTCAAGGTCAAGCACAACAAAACCTACAGCACGCAATATCTCCACATGTCCAAGATCCTGGTCCGGCGCGGCCAACGCGTCAACCAGGGCCAGGTCATCGGCAAGGTGGGAAGTACGGGATTGGCCACCGGGCCGCACGTGTGCTATCGATTTTGGAAAAACGGCGTCCAGGTTGATGCGCTTCGGCTCAAATTGCCCAATGCAGAACCCATGGACAAGCGACACCGCCCCCGTTTCGTAGCCCAGATGACACCGCTCAAACGCGAACTGGATTCCATTGCGGGACTTCCGCTTTAAAATGACTTAATTGTTTTTGACTCATTCCTGAACCCCGACTAAGGGGCTTAAAGTCACATTTCTTAATACTCTATCTGGTACCTTTTGGCTTCATAATGGGCTGACCACGACAATTCCGGTTTTCCCGCAGCGGTGGAATGTGGTGGATGCGGAAATTGTGGGTGGCGGGTGGGGGAAAAAATATGACTGTTTTTCTGGCAGCTCTTGCCGGTGTTCCGCTGCAATCTGCCGGTGCGGGCCGGTTTCCAAAAACGGGATTTCAGGCTTCCTCCGGTCGCCCGCCTTCCCGTATTGTCAATACATCCCGCACCGGCAGGATTTTCACTTCACCCCGGGCTACATGGGCAACATTTGCGTAAATTTGAGTCTTAATTTTTTACCATGCCACTATCCACGACAAATCCAACCGGCACACTGGCCTGGCAGGAACTCCGCCGCCATTTTGCCGACATGCAATATGCCTCGGTCAAAGAACTTTTTGCCACAGATTCCCAACGGGCCGAGCGTTTCAATATCAGGTCTGAGGATTTCCTTTTTGACTATTCCAAAAATTTCATCACCGACCGCACGCGTGCCCTGCTGCTTGACCTGGCACGCGAAATGGAACTCGAAACGGCTATCAAGGCCTATTTTTCGGGGGAGGCGATCAACCGAACCGAAAACCGCGCCGTCATGCACACCGCCCTGCGCGCCCCGTCGGGTCCGGTCACGATCAATGGCGTGGACGTATATCCGGAGATCCAGTCGGTCAAGGAAAAGATGCGCGCTTTCTGCCATGAGGTAATCAACGGCGGACGCAAGGGCTTTACGGGAAAACTGTTTACTGATGTCGTCAACATCGGCATCGGTGGCTCAGACCTTGGCCCTGCCATGGCGGTCGAGGCGCTTGCGTTTTACCGGAACCACCTTCGCGTGCATTTCGTTTCCAACGTGGACGGCGACCACGTGCACCAAACATTGAAGGACCTTGATCCTGAAACGACACTTTTTGTCATCGTATCCAAAACTTTTACGACCCAAGAGACGCTTTCAAACTCAGAGACGGCTCGTGACTGGTTCCTCAAATCGGCACACAATGGTGATATCGCGAGCCATTTTGTTGCGGTTTCCACCAACATTGAAAGGGTGACACAATTTGGCATCGACTCCCGCAACATTTTTCCCATGTGGGACTGGGTCGGCGGCAGGTTTTCGCTTTGGAGCGCCGTGGGGCTGTCCATTGCACTTGCCACGGGTTACGACAATTTTGAGAAATTGCTCCAGGGCGCGCACCGGATGGACAACCATTTCAGGAACACTGCGTTCGAGGAGAATATTCCGGTCATGGCAGCGCTTTTGACCATTTGGTACAACAATTTTTATGGTGCGCAGAGTGAGGCGGTCATCCCGTATTCCCAATACCTGCACAAGTTGGCCCCATACCTTCAGCAAGGCATCATGGAAAGCAACGGCAAGAGCATCGGGCGTGATGGCAATCCAGTCAATTATGAAACGGGAACGGTCATCTGGGGCGAGCCCGGA
>SXQR01000258.1 GCA_005792865.1 Flavobacterium sp.
AGAGCGTAAAAGGCTGCATGACGCAGGCTTGGGTGGGTGTAAGAACCGTTGCGGCTGCGCAATCGTCATTTACCGGCGCCGAATATTCCTGAATGCAGATTTGAAAATTGGCCGTCGTCAATGGAGTGGCAAATTCATTCACCACACGTACAAAATAAGTGGTGCCGATGACAAAATTATTGCTCAGCACGGTTTCGCCTTGCCCCTGGCCGTTCACGTTCCGGCAGGCGAAAAGCGGCCCGTCGCACGAATCCTGGTAAATCTGGATGCCCGTGCTGATCGCGCTGTTACCAGAGGCCCACACCCGCATCATTTCGGCGGTGGCCACAAAACTGAACCAAACGTCCTGCGACGGATTGGGCGAACAGGTTCCCGTTGATGCAGGTCCGTCCAGGGTAGCACCGCTCATGGTAAATGGCAATTCCACGCAAGTGGCGCCGGGCGTAACCGCAATGGCATCGGCACAGTCGTCGTTGGCCGGCGCAGGATACTCCCGAAGGCAGATCGAGAACGTATTTGACGTGGGAGCCGTATACGCGTTGAACACCCGGATGTAATAGGTGGTACCGATAGCAAAATCGTTAAACATTGCACTTTCACCGCTGCCGGCGGCATTGTTGACGTTCCGGCAGATTATGCGATTCCCCGCGCAATTGTCTTCATATACCTCAAAACCGTTGCTTACCCCGGCCGTACCAAAGAGCGTGATTTCCATCATTGCGGCCGTGGCGGTAAATCGATACCATACATCCTGTGACGCCCCAGTAGCGCAAACGGGCACACCGCCTGAAAGCGTTGAACCGCTAAAGGTGCCGGTGACGGCATCGCAACCCGTCGCCGGGAAAATTTCTATTGCATCCGCGCATTCATTGTTTTGCGCGGTCAGTGCGGCCGTTGCCAGCAGGATGAAAAAAGTAAAGATTCGTTTCATGATTTTTAAGTTTCGACGCAAACTTAAGGCATTTTCAGTTTCGCGCACGCTCGCCGCTTCCAAATATATGTGACATATCCTGCCAATGGTGATGCCCGGTAAAGTCTTGGGAAACATGCACCGCCGCATAAATTATGCACCTAAAAACCCTTACACAAACCGGCAGGGCAAAGTTTTTATTATCTTAGTAGAGCCTAAGAGAGCATCATGAACATCATCATAACAGGATCAGGAAGTTATATTCCCGAGGTCACGATTACCAACGCCGACTTCAACAATCACGAGTTCCTGGATGAAGCAGGCCAGCAACTCCACCACCCCAACGATATCGTCATCTCGAAATTCAAGGATATCACCGGAATCATTGAGCGCCGGTATGTCCCCGATTCGATGACCACAAGCGACATCGCGTTCTTTGCTGCCGAAAAAGCCATTGCCGACGCCGCCATCGACCCCGAAACGCTGGATTACCTCATCATGGCCCACAATTTTGGCGATGTGCGGGCCGGGGCCATCCAGGGCGATTCGGTTCCAAGCCTGGCGAGCCGGGTCAAGCAGCGGCTCGGGATAAAAAACCCGCACTGCGTCGCCTACGACCTGCTGTTTGGTTGCCCCGGCTGGATTGAAGGCATCCTGCAGACCAACGCGCTCATCAAATCGGGCATGGCAAAACGCTGCTTGGTCATCGGCGCCGAGACACTGTCCCGCGTAGTCGATGTCCATGACCGCGATTCGATGATCTATTCGGATGGCGCCGGGGCTGCGGTCCTTGAAGCATCCGAGGGCCCGCAAGGACTGCTCTCGCATGAAAGCGCGACCTACGCCTGCGATGAGGCCGATTACCTGTTTTTTGGACAGTCCTACAACCGCGGGCTCGACCCCGATGTCAGGTACATCAAGATGCACGGTCGCAAGATCTATGAGTTTGCCCTCAACCACGTTCCGCAGGCCATGAAAAGCTGCCTGGAAAAGAGCGGGATCGACATTGGCCAGGTCAAGAAAATCCTGATTCACCAGGCGAACGAAAAAATGGACGATGCCATCATCGCACGCTTCTACAAGCTCTGCAATTTCACGCCTCCGCCCGATGTCATGCCCATGAGCATCCACAAACTCGGAAATAGCAGCGTGGCCACCGTGCCCACTTTGTACGACCTGCTGGTCAAGGGATTGCTGGACGGGCATTCCATCGAGACCGGCGATATTCTGCTTTTCGCCTCCGTTGGTGCGGGCATGAACGTCAACGCTTTCGTCTATCGTTATTGATGTGGCGCGCCTTCCAGGCCGGGCTGTCCGCTATAGCTTTCAAGACCTCGAAGGTTTTGTACCATATTTTCGCACCATTTGAAAACCGGTGTTGAAACCTTCGAGGTCTGCAAAAGGCTGCCGCTTCCATCCCTCGCGCCGCGCACGGCCTTTACCGTAAAAGCATATCTTTGCCCCGCGAACAAACCACCATGTACGAACACACATACCCCGACAAGCGCTTCAGGCTTACGCTGGAATTCCTTAAAAAGCAGGTTGGTCCGCAAGAGCGCATCCTGGACCTCGGCGTTGCAAACCCGTTTTCCACTATCATGGAGCGCGAAGGATTCAAGGTGTCCAATACATCGGGCGAAGACCTCGACCTTGATCAAAGTGCGCTGACCGCCGGCGGTTATGATGTCGTGACCGCTTTCGAGATATTCGAGCACCTGCTAAACCCCTTCACGGTGCTCCAAAAAATGCAGTGCGGGAAACTTGTGATTTCGGTTCCGCTCCGGCTGTGGTTCGCCCCGGCCTACCGCAGTAAGACCGATCCTTGGGACCGGCACTTCCACGAGTTCGAGGACTGGCAGCTGGATTGGCTTTTGGAGAAAACGGGATGGAAAATCATCGCTCGTCAAAAATGGACAAACCCGGTAAAAAAATGGGGTGTCAGGCCGTTGTTGCGAAAGTTCACCCCCAGATATTACATCGTTTACGCCGAAAAAATCAAATAGCTCCAAGAGTCCCGGTGCAGCCCGACAGCCCAGCCGTCAAATTTTTAAAATCTGCCTAATTCCCCCCATGCCACTCCAATACACCACCGTCATCCCGGCGCACAATGAGGAAGCCTTTATTGGACAGATGTTGGAATCGCTCGCAAAACAAAGCGCACTCCCGGCAAAAGTGATTGTGGTGGATGACAATTCGACCGACAGGACGGCCGCCATGGCGCTTTCATTCCGGGAGCGTTTTCGCGATCTTGCGGTGATCCGGAACGAGTCGGGAAACGAGCATCTTCCGGGCAGCAAGGTGATACGAGCGTTTGAACGCGGCCTTCGCGAGGCAGGTGAATTTGACATCATCGTCAAGCTCGACGCCGACCTGGTCCTCCCGCAGGACTACTTTGAAAAAATCATGGAGGTCTTTGCAAAAAATCCCGCGGCCGGTATGGCAGGCGGCTTTGCGACGATTGAGAAAAACGGGCAGTGGGTTGTTGAAAACCTAACCGATAAGGACCATATCCGCGGCGCGTTCAAGGCCTATCGCAAGGAATGTTTCAACCAAATTGGCGGCCTGCGCCCCGCGATGGGCTGGGATACTGTGGATGAACTGCTCGCGCGCTACCATGGATGGGAAGTGGTCACGCTACCCGAATTGCTGGTCAGGCACCTCAAACCCACCGGCGTGTCCTACGCAAAAGAGGCGCGCTACAAGCAGGGCGCGGCCTTTTACAGGCTGGGTTACGGATTTTGGATCACGGCAATCGCATCTGCCAAACTGGCGATGAAAAAAGGCAGGGCCGTCCTTTTTGCCGATTACCTCAAAGGATACTTCAAGGCAGCCCGTTCCGGCGAGCAACTGCTGGTCAATGCGGAAGAGGCCCGATGGATCAGGCAGTACCGGTGGAAAAAGATGAAATCAAAATTATTTTAGGAGCCGCTACTCAAATTTCTCGTGCAGTTTCCAGTATGAAATGGACGGCGGCCCTTGCAAAAAAGCCTGCGAACCCACGATGAATTCCTTCATGTGATCGGTTTCCATGTGCTGGTTTTGGTAATAGCCCTCGTCATCCCAACGCTCAAATAACATGATGTTCGCATTGTTGGCCTGGTTCACGTGAAGGTCTATTGACACAAAATGGTCTTCTTTCCTGACATCCTCGATGAGGCGGCGCAGGGCATTCACCGCATCGACGCTTTTGTTGGGCTGTGCGCGGTAGGTGATCAGGACATAGACATCGTCCCGCGGATCGGTTTTCTTGCACCCTGTGAGCAATATCGTCAGGATCAGGCAAATTCCGGTAAACGTCTTCATGGTCAGTTGATTAGGTTACGGATTGAAATATCGGCTTACGCTAATATACTAAAAATCGAAGTGGCTACAGCCTTGCGCCGGCAATTAGCTTCAAACCGACAGGTTACCTCTTGATAAAGCGCGCCGAAGCCATTCCCTTTTCGGTGGAAAGCTTGAGGATATATTGCCCTGCCTGCAGCCTCGATATGTCAATGGCCGATACGTCAAGGCCTGAAATGGCTAGCACCCGTTGACCCAGCATATTGTACACATCAACGGCCATGATCTGCGTTGTGGAATTCCGGGCTATGTTGAGGACCGATTCGGCGGGATTTGGATACAGGGTGAAATATTCGTCAAAATTGAAATCCGAAACCTGGAGTGCACTGATGAGCGTGGTCTCAACATTGGTCACGATCGCAGGATTGTAGTCGAAATAGATCGACGCCGAATTGCTGAACGTATTCCCCGCGACCAG
>SXQR01000020.1 GCA_005792865.1 Flavobacterium sp.
CATGAAACTTTTTCTCAAAAAGCTCCATTTCGGCCGCGATGGGCAATTTTATCTGCTCGGTGATTTTCATCGGCGTAAAGATACTCGTTAGCTTTGTAATCTTAAAAGTAATTGATGTTTAAACCCTTTACAGGCATGAGCGTCCCAGTACCACTAAAAATCAATGACCATGAAAAAAATTTTATTCCTACCAGCGGCCGCACTGCTTCTTTTGGCCGCCTGCGACAAAAGTGACAATGATGGCGCAGACAACGGAACGCAAAGCGCCGCACGCATCGACTATGAGATCGATGCGATAGCCGACGATATCTCCAACATCGCCGAAGAACAGTTTGACGCGGCGCAGGCCGCTGCCGGCCGGATGGATTTTGCTTCGCTGCCAGACTGCGCGCAGGTTACCATGACTGCAACCGACAACAGTTGGACAAGGACCATCGATTTTGGCGATGGCTGTGAAATGCCCAACGGCAATGTTTTGTCGGGAACGATCGAAATCAGCGGCAGCGTCGATTTTTCGGCACAGCAGGCCATCATTTCGTATTCCTTCATCGATTTCCACCACAATGATCGATTGGTCGAGGGCAACCGGACGGTCGTCAGGACAATCCAATCCACATCGGCGCAGCCCGAGCCGCATCCGGTGGCAAATATCGCACTTGACATGACCGTCACCTATCCTAACGGAAACGTTTACGAGCGCGAGGGCAACCGGATCCGCGAATTCATCCAGGGTTACGCCACGCCAAACATCATCGCCGACAACATATTTTCGATCACCGGGACCTGGTCCACCGTATTTCCCAACGGAATGGAACGCGTGACCACAGTGACGGCCCCACTGACAAAACGGATGGATTGCCCGCGCATCGTGAGCGGCGTGCTGTCAATCTCGCAAAACGGCAATACGGGCACGCTGGATTATGGCGACGGCGGTTGCGACAATACGGCGGTCTTGACCTTTAACGGACAAACGACGACGATAATTTTAGGAAATTGACAATGCCCTTCGGGGCATTTTTTATTGTTTGTTGGCGAGCTGCCCGCACGCGGCATCGATATCCTTTCCGCGGCTGCGGCGCACTTTCACGACGACGCCGTCGGCCTCAAGTGCCTTGATGTAAGCCAATATCGCCTGTTCGTCGGCTTGCTGGAATTCGCCGTCGTCAATCGGGTTGTATTCGATCAGGTTGACCTTGCAGGGCACGTGGCGGCAAAATTTGACAAGCGCCTGTACCGATTCGGCGTTGTCGTTGATTCCCTTCCACACCACGTATTCATAAGTGACGCGGCTCTTTGTTTTGAAATACCAGTATTCAAGCGAGGCGCGAAGTTCGGTCAACGGAAAATTGACCGTGAAGGGCATGATGCGGTTGCGGATTTCCTCAATGGCCGAATGAAGCGACACGGCCAGCTTGAACCGGGGCCCCTCGTCGGCAAGCTTGCGGATCATCTTGGGAATTCCGGATGTGGAAAGCGTGATGCGTTTTGGCGACATGTTGAGCCCGTCCGGTGCCGTGATCTTCTCGATGGCCTTGATCACGTTGGGATAATTCATCAGCGGCTCGCCCATCCCCATGAACACGATGTTTGACAGCGGGCGGTTGTGGTAGAGGCGGCTTTCGGCATCGATGGCCACGACCTGGTCATAGATTTCGTCGGGATTGAGGTTGCGCATGCGTTTGAGCCTTGCCGTCGCGCAAAAGTTGCAGTCGAGGCTGCAGCCAACCTGCGAGGAAACACAGGCCGTGGTTCGCGTTTCGGTGGGAATGAGTACCGATTCCACCACAAGCCCGTCGTGAAGCCGAACCGCGTTCTTGACCGTGCCGTCGCTGCTGCGCTGCATCTGGTCCACCTTGACGTGGTTGATCACGAAATGGACATCGAGCATGGCGCGCGTTCCCACCGACAGATTGGTCATGTCCTCAAAGGAGTGCGCGCCTTTTTGCCAGAGCCATTCATAGACCTGGTTGCCCCGGAAGGCCTTATCGCCCTGGGAGACAAAGAAATCCCGAAGCTGGTCGCGGTTTAGCGCACGAATGTCCTTTTTGGTTTCCACGGCGCAAATTTAGTTTAAAATGAAGCGATTGCCCCCGTGTTTTGCTAATTTTGGGAAAGCCAACTTTTATGCATTTCATTTCCCCCGAACTCGAGCGTTACATCGAGGGCCATTCCCAGCCGGAACCCGAATTACTCGCCCGCCTTAACCGCGAGACACACCTCAAGGTCCTGCAGCCCAGGATGCTGAGCGGGCATTTCCAGGGCCGCGTCCTGAGTTTGATCTCCAAATTGGCCAGGCCTGCGGTGATTCTTGAAATCGGGACCTATACGGGCTATTCGGCGTTGTGCCTGGCCGAGGGATTGCAGCCCGGTGGCATCCTGCACACGATCGACATCAAGGAAGAACTGCAGGACCTGCAAAGGCGGTATTTTGACCAATCGCCGCATGGCAGGCAAATCGTCCAGCACCTCGGGCCTGCGCTGGAGATCATCCCGCGCTTGGATGTTCCCTTTGACCTGGTCTTTATTGATGCCGACAAGGAAAATTACCTAAATTATTATGAAATGGTCGTGCCGATGATGAACAAGGGCGGGATCATCCTGTCGGATAACGTACTTTGGAGCGGGAAGGTACTTGAGGAGCCTGCGGCCAATGACAAAAGCACGAAGGCCCTGGTGGATTACAACAAGAGGCTTGCAACCGATCCGCGTGTCGAAACCGTGCTGCTGCCCATCCGGGACGGCCTAAATGTTACCCGGGTGATCTAGCATCCCTTTCTCTTTTGGAAAGAAATGGTCGCGAAGTTTTCTATACAGCTGCCACATCAGCGCCGCCATGAAGATGCCCCAGACATATCCGCAAATGATGTCGATGGGATAGTGCAGGCCCAGGTAAATCCGGCTGTAGGCAAAGACCAGCGGCCAGATGAAAAACAGTCCCATGTACCGGATATAGGGCCTGAGCACCAGGTAAAGGAACATCGCCGCCGCCATTGAATTGGAAGCGTGACCTGAGAAAAAACTGAATGACTTTCGCGACTGGACGATGCGCATAAGCCCCTCCAGTTCAGCATTGTTGACGGGCCGCAACCGCTGGAAGTGATTTTTGACCAGGTTGGTGGTCTGATCGGTGACGGTGAGCAGGGCGGCAATGAGCACCGAAATGAGCAGGACGTGTTTCCATCCCAGATGCTTGACCAGCAAATACAATACGATGGCAAAAACAGGCACCCAATTGAACTGCTTGGTGATGAAAAGCCAGAACCAATCCCATGACTCCGAACCCAGGCCATTGAGGAACAAAAAGAGTTCCTGGTCCATCTTGAGCGCACGTTCCATCATCAGCGTTGTCGCTTTATGGGGCCGTCCGGCTGGTTCTCTACGGGATCGTTGACCGCAACATCCGGTGATTCGGGCTTAAGGATATCCCCCACATTGGCCGCCTCGTTACTTTCGGTCACCATGGTGGTAAAACTTTCCTTTGCCTTTGCTATTTCGTCCGAGATTCCGCCCGTAAGCGTGTTGCGGTCCAAACCTGCATCGGCGGCACCGGACCGGATCTCGTTCTTGATGTCGTTTGTGGCATTGCGAAGCTGGGCCATGCCTTTACCCAATGTCCGTGCGATTTCGGGGATCTTGTCAGATCCAAAAAACATCAGTACGACCAAAATGATAAAGAGGAACTCCCCGCCGCCAATCCCAAACATATCAAAAGCTTTAGCCCCGCAAAGTTACAAAGTAGAAGCCTTTGCCGGGGCCGCTTAACAAATTATTCTCAGTCAAATTTAGACTTGGTCTCCTGCCTGGGCCATGTATTGTTGGCCGTATCAACATCAGCGGTCTCCAGTTTGGGGTCGACAGTAATCTTCGAGACTTCCTTCTGGGTCGCGAACACGCGGGTGACCTGCTGGTCGTTGAGGCGCCAAATCTGGGCCGGGAACCTGTGCTCCTCGGTGGTCCCGTCGGTAAAGGTAAGCTCGGCGATGATGGGCATGACCAGCCCGCCCGGCTTGTCAAATGTGACCTGGTAAAAATACTTGGGTTCCTTGAGCGCCGCGCGTTGCTCCACCGTGAAATTCTGCTCGATGAATTCGTCAAATGGCTTTATTTGCTTGCGGCTGAACTCCTTCCTGAGTTCGGGCTTGAGGTCTGCCGATTCGGGCACCATGTAAACGAGCGGCCCTGCGTTCGTACTCCGGCGGCGGCGTGGCTGTTGTGCGGGTTTGGCGTCTTTTGGCGCCTCTGCACTCACGAAATAACGCTTGACTTCCTTGATGCCGATATCAACATTGTCGGTCGTATAGAACCATCCGCGCCAAAACCAATCCAGGTCCACCGCGGATGCATCTTCCATTGTCCTGAAGAAATCCTCCGGTGTGGGGTGCTTGAACTTCCACCTGTGCGAATAGGTCTTGAACGCATAATCGAAGAGTTCGCGCCCCATGATGGTTTCCCGCAGGATGTTGAGGCCCGCGGCGGGCTTGCCGTATGCATTGTTGCCAAATTGCCTGATGGATTCGGAGTTGGTCATGATCGGTTCGAGACCTGCCTGCGAACCCGCCATGTAGGGAACGATCAGTTTCGCGGGCCCGCGGTCAACCGGAAAGGTTGCCTCCCACTCGATCTCGGTGAGGTATTCCAGGAAGGTGTTGAGCCCTTCGTCCATCCAGGTCCATTGCCGCTCGTCACTGTTGACGATCATCGGAAAGAAATTGTGCCCCACCTCATGGATGATCACGCCCATCATGCCATACTTGGTGCGGTCCGGGGTTTTGAGCGTTTCAGGATCGGGCCGGCCGAAATTCCAACAGATCATCGGGTACTCCATGCCCTGATCCTGTGCGTTGACCGAAATGGCCTTCGGATACGGGTAATCAAACGTATATTTTGAATAAGTCTTGAGCGTATGGGCCACGATCCGGGTGGAATATTCTTCCCACAGCGGATTGCCCTCCTTGGGGTACAGCGAAACGGCCATAACGTCCTTCCCGCCAAGTTTTACTGCCATCGCGTCACAAATGAATTTTCGCGAGGTCGATATCCCGAAGTCGCGTACATTTTCTGCCCTGAATTTCCAGGTTTTCTTTTTGGTGGAGAAACCTTTTTCGGCGGCCTCGGCTTCGGCCTGCGTCACGATGATGACCGGCTTGTCATAAGATTTCTCGGCCTGCTGGTAGCGCTTGAGCTGCTCGGCTGAAAAGACAACCGACCGATTTTGCAGCACGCCCGTCGCATCCAGGAAATGGTCGGCAGGCACGGTGATGTTGACATCGAAGTTTCCAAATGGCAACGCGAATTCGCCGCTGCCCCAAAATTGCATGTTCTGCCATCCCTCGACATCGTTGTAAACGGCCATCCGCGGATAGAACTGCGCCAAAACATACAGGTTGTTGCCGTCTTTAGGGAAATGCTCGTAACCCGAACGGCCGCCCTCGACCATGTAATTGTTGATGTTGTACCACCATTTGATTGAAAAGACAAACTTCTCGCCGTGCTTGAGCGGTTTGTCCAGGTTGATGCGCATCATCGTCTCATTGACCGTGTGCGAAAGCGGTTTCCCGGCGGCATCGCGCACGTAGTCGATCTTGAATGCGCCATCGAGTTTATCCGGCATGTTCTGGCGCGCAA
>SXQR01000259.1 GCA_005792865.1 Flavobacterium sp.
ATGTGCCCGCCAAGCGAGTTCCCCAACAGGATCACGCGGTCGAGGCCCTTATAGGTGATAAAGTCCTTGACGTATCGGGCAAAAGCCTTCACATTGGTCTTCAATATGTTCTGCGTATAGATGGGAAGTTCGGGAATGATGACCCTGTACCCTTTTTCGGGAAAGAAGTTTGCGACGCCGTCAAAATTGCTCAATCCGCCCATCAGGCCGTGGAGCACCACGATCGGCGTGCCTTCGCCTGCCTCAAAATACTTGTATTTACCTTCTTTCTTAAGGTCTTTATCCATCTGGAAACGCGCTTTCAGTTAGCGGCAAATATATGATTTTCTACCACAAGGGCGCTACCGGGCCCAACTCACCTTGCCCGATGTTTTCAACAGTCGTGGCACCACGAGCGCTTTCATGGTTAATTATTGACGCTGAGGTGGTAAAACTTATCAACAAAGTGGTAGATTGTGGTAAAATGTGGTAATTTGTTTTATATTTTTGCCCGTAACACAAGGCAGATTGGAATCAATAATCGGGACATATGAGTGCAAGGTCGACGCCAAGGGGCGCCTGATGATCCCTGCGCCGCTCAAGAAGCAGGTGTCTGCCTCGTTGGCCGATGGCTTTGTCCTGAAGCGTTCGGTGTTCCAGCCGTGCCTTGAATTGTATCCGATGAAGGAATGGAACCTGATGATGCAAAAGATCAACGGGCTCAACCGCTTCGTCAAGAAAAACAACGACTTCATCCGACGCTTTACCGCCGGCGTGAAAGTTGTCGAGATCGATGCCCTCGGGCGCCTCCTGATCCCGAAAGACCTTACAAACTTTGCCTCTATCTCAAAGGATGTCGTGCTTTCATCGGCCGTGAACATCATCGAGATATGGGACAAGGACAATTATGAAAAAGCGATCGATGATTCGGTTGTCGATTTTGCCGACTTGGCTGAAGATGTGATGGGACAGGTAAATGACGGCGACAATGGAATATCATAACCCCGTAATGCTTCTCGAAACCGTGGACGGGCTCAACATTGACCCGGCCGGGACCTATGTCGACGTGACTTTTGGCGGCGGCGGGCACTCGCGTGAGATACTGCGCAGGCTCGGTCCGGAGGGAAAGCTCTTTGCCTTTGACCAGGATGAGGACGCGCAGGCCAATGCCATCGACGATTCACGGTTCACGCTGATCCCCGAAAATTTCAGGTTCCTCAAGCGGTTCCTGCGGTTCCATAACGTACGCCAGGTAGACGGCATCCTCGCCGACCTCGGCGTGTCCTCGCACCAGTTCGACGTGGCCGAACGCGGTTTCTCGACCAGGTTCGACGGGGCGCTGGACATGCGCATGAGCAAGAAGAACAAGCTCGACGCCTACCGCGTGGTCAATGAATATGATGAGGCCCACCTCCGCCGTATTTTCAACGACTATGGCGAACTCCGCAATGCGCCCGTCATCGCCCGCGTCATCGTGGAAGCGCGCACACAGGTGCCCATCCGCAATACAGAGCAATTGAAGAGCGTGGTCTCGCGGCTTTTCCCCGCACACAAGGGGAATAAGTTCATGGCGATGATCTACCAGGCAATCCGCATCGAGGTCAACCAGGAAATGGAGGCGCTCATGGAATTCCTTGAGCAGTCATTGGAAATCCTCAAGCCGGGCGGGAGGCTTTCGGTCCTGAGCTACCATTCGCTCGAGGACAGGCTTGTCAAAAGGTTCATGAAAAACGGCATGTTCGAGGGCGAGCCGGAACGCGACATGTTTGGCAATTTTTCGGTGCCGTTCAGGCTCGTGGGAAAGATGGCCGTTCCCTCGGATGAAGAAATCAACACAAACAGCAGGGCCCGCAGCGCCAAACTGCGCGTCGCAGAAAAGATATGAAGCAGGGCGTTTACGGCATATTGAAGGCAAGATTCCTGATCAACGAGGACGCGATGAAGAATTGGCGCTTCATCGTCTTTTTGATCCTCCTGGCCATTATCATGATCGCGAACACCAACAGCTATGAGCGCAAGACATTCCGGATACTTGCGCTGCAAAACGAGGTAAAGGAGCTTCGGTCGGAGTTTGTGGACCGCCGGTCGGAACTCATGAAGCTCAAGATGGAATCAACGGTATCGGCCAAGATGGAGGCCAAACAGATCTATCCCTCATCGGTACCGCCCAAAAAAATCATGGTCAGGTCCAACCGCCAACCCGGCTTTTTTGAAAGGCTATGGAAATAGACAAGCACATCACCTACAGGATTTACCTGGTCGCGTTCCTGATGTTCCTCGGGGCAGTGGGCATTACGATCAAACTGACCAACATCCAATGGGTGCAGGGCGACCACTACCGCAAACTCGCCAAGGAGCGGTCGGTGCGCAATTTTGTCATTCCCGCCAATAAGGGCAACATTTATTCGGCAGACGGAAGCCTCCTCGCCACGTCGATTCCCAATTACAACGTCAGGTTTGACGCCGTCGCGCCCAAGCAGCAGGATTTTGCCAAATATGTGGGGCCGCTGGCCGATTCGCTCTCAAAAATGACCGGCAAGCCCTCAGGCCAGTACGAGGCCACGCTCAAAAAGGCGCGCGCCAACAAGAACCGGTTTTTGCTCGTGGCCCGGAACCTTTCATACACGCAGTACATGCGCATGAAGACCTTCCCGCTTTTCTCGCTGGGTGCCTACAAAGGCGGCATGATCACGGAGCAGCGCACGGTGCGCGAACATCCCATTGGTAAGATCGCCGAACGCACCATCGGTTACGAGCGCATCACCCCGCAGGGCCATCCGGACGGCAAGGGCATCGAATGGGCCTACCGCCAGTACCTCAATGGCAAGGACGGAAAGATCATGAAGCAAAAGATCGCAAAAGGCCAGTGGAAGCCCATCCGCGACCAGAATGAAGTGGAACCCCAGGACGGATACGACATCATTTCCACGATAGATGTCTATGTCCAGGACATCGCACATCACGCCCTGCTCAAACAACTTGAACTCTACGAGGCCGACCACGGCTGCGTCGTCGTGATGGAAACAAAAACGGGTAAAGTCAGGGCGATCTCGAACCTCGGGCGCGCGCAGGACGGCTCCTACTATGAGACCACCAACTACGCCATCGCCGAGTCGCACGAGCCCGGATCTACCTACAAGCTCGCCGACATGATCGCATTGCTGGAGGACAAGAAAGTTGATACCTCCGCCATTTTTGACAGCCGCGGCGGGGTCGTGACCTACAGCGGCAAGAAGGTCCGCGATTCGCATGAAGGCGGCTACGGTAAAATTTCGCTTGCGCGCGGTTTCGAGGTATCGTCGAATACCGTGCTGGTGCAGGCCGTGCATGAAAATTACAGGAGCGAACCGGCAGAATTCATCGCGCACCTGGACAAATTCGGGTTGACAAAGCCGCTGGGGCTGCCGTTCAAGGGCGAAGGCAAACCGTACGTGCCCAGGCCGGGCGACAGGCACTGGAGCGCGATCTCGCTTCCCTGGA
This sequence comes from Flavobacterium sp., assembly GCA_005792865.1. Lineage (GTDB taxonomy): Bacteria > Bacteroidota > Bacteroidia > Flavobacteriales > Flavobacteriaceae > Flavobacterium. Next base: position 3,460 of record SXQR01000259.1, read on the forward strand.
TGGCCTTCGGGTATGGGGTTTCGCTCACGCCGTTGCAAACGCTGGCGTTCTACAATGCCGTTGCAAACGACGGCGAATTGGTCCGTCCGCTTTTTGTCTCGGAAATCCGCGAATGGAACCACACGATCAAGAAATTCGACAAGCAGGTGATCACGCCCAAAATATGTTCAGATGAAACCCTTGCCAAGGTGCGGGCCGTGCTCGCCAACGTGGTCAAGCGCGGGACGGGCGCGAAATTGTACACCAAGGACTTCCCGATGGCGGGCAAGACGGGTACCGCACAGGCGAATTACGGGACCAAGGGCGGCACCGAAAAACATTACATCTCGTCCTTCGTGGGCTATTTTCCCGCCGATAAGCCGCAGTATTCCTGCATCGTCGTGGTGCACGAGCCCAATACGTCCAAGAACAATTATTACGGCGCCGATGTGGCCGGGCCCGTTTTCAAGAGGATCGCACAAAAGATCTTCACCGATGCGCCTTCCACCAACGAGGTCCGGAACCTGAACCGCAAGGACCCGAAACTCGAGCAGGATTTTGCCCGCTATTTTGCCGTGGCCGAGAAGAAGCACAACGTGGTTCCGAATCTTGTGGGCATGCCTGGCATGGACGCGGTCGCGCTGCTGGAAAACCTGGGCCTAAAGGTCAAGGCGAACGGGATCGGCAAGGTGCGCAAACAATCCCTCAGGCCGGGCGAAGCGCTCCGGAAAGGCAACCTAATCATCATCGAATTATCGTGAGCGCACTCAAGGACATATTGTATAAAGTATCCATCGAGGCCGTAAAGGGCAATACCGATGCGGAAATCAATGGCATCGCATTCGACTCAAGGGCGGTGGAACCCGGATCGGCTTTTGTCGCCGTCCGCGGTACGCTCTCCGACGGCCACCAGTATATCACGACAGCCATCGGGAAGGGCGCGCGTGCGGTCATTTGCGATACGCTTCCCGACGACATCGCTGCCGGCGTGACATACGTACAGGTTCGGGATACGGCATCGGCGCTGGCGCTTATGGCCGCCAATTTTTACGGAAATCCGTCGCACAACCTGAAACTCATCGGCATCACGGGCACCAACGGGAAGACCACCGTCGCCTCGCTGCTTTACCAGTTATTTACGAAGGCCGGATACAAGACCGGTCTGCTTTCGACCGTACGGATCATGGTGGGCGAGACCGAGTACAAGGCCACCCACACCACGCCCGATCCCGTGACCATCAACCGACACCTCGCGATGATGAACGAGGCCGGCGTGGAATATTGCTTCATGGAGGTTTCCTCGCACGGCATCCACCAAAAGAGGACCGAGGGGCTGCAGTTTGCCGGGGGCGTTTTCACGAACCTTTCGCACGACCATTTGGATTACCACGCCAATTTTGCCGAATACCGCGACGTCAAGAAAAGTTTTTTTGACCATTTGCCGCAATCGGCGTTCGCGCTTTCAAACGTGGACGACAAGAACGGCATGGTCATGCTGCAGAATACCCGCGCCCGAAAACTCACTTACGCCCTTAAGACTTATGCCGAGTACAAGGCGCAGATACTGGAAAGCCAGTTGGGCGGGCTGTTGCTCAAGATCAACGAGAACGAGGTTTGGGTGAAACTCATCGGGACGTTCAATGCCTATAACATGCTCGCGATATATGGGACGGCGGTAGAACTTGGCCTGGAGCCGATAGAAGTGCTCAGGCTGCTGTCGGAACTGGAGAGCGTCTCCGGAAGGTTCCAGTTCATTGTTTCGGAAGGTCGCGTGACCGCCATCGTGGACTATGCGCACACGCCGGATGCCCTGGACAACGTGCTCAAGACCATTAACGACATACGGACGCGCAACGAGCAGCTCATCACCGTGGTGG
>SXQR01000260.1 GCA_005792865.1 Flavobacterium sp.
ACTGCAGCTTGACCGCAAGATCGCAAACAAGCGCATCTTCCCGGCCATCGACCTGATGTCCTCAAGCACGCGCCGCGACGATATGTTGCTCGAGAAGGACATCATCCAGCGCATGTGGATCATGAGGAAATACCTCTCCGACATGAACCCGGTGGAAGCGATGGACTTCATCAACGACCGCTTCCGCAAAACGCGGAACAACGAGGAGTTCCTGATCTCCATGAACGATTAAACAAGTCCCGGCCAGTCCGGGATTTTTTTTGTTTGGGCGTGCCGGCGCATTTTACCCCTGCTTTCCATGAGCCCGTGCTGCGCCGTCGCGCTGTCCGTTGTGTCTTTTGAGACCTCAAAGGTTTATTCCGCTTTCATCAATGGGGAGGTAGTGCGGGTAAAAAACCTTTGAGGTCTTCCAAAAGGACGCCACTTCCATCGCTCACGCATCCGGGGGAGCATGGCAAAAAAAAGCAACCCTGGGGCTGCTCTTTATTTTTTGTGTGCTTAATTCATTGCATGACCAGCTTTTTCAACGCCGTTGTACCTGCGGCCTCGATCCGCAAGATGTACAGCCCCGCCGGAATACCTTGGAGGGTAACGGTGTTATCGCTCCAAACGGGATTGTCCACATCGAGGATCATCCGTCCGTTGAGGTCGTAAACAGATGCGCGGGTCACCTGTTGGGCGGTGGTGATGTTCACCGTGCCATCATTTCCCGGATTAGGATAAACCGACAGGTCAGCAAGCAGCTGGTCCTGCGTCGAGAGTGCGCATCCGTTGGCCCAGATCATGCAAGCGTACTCGGGATGGTCAATAAAGGGGTTGCGGTTGTCCTGGTAGGCGTAGATCGCGTTGTTCCGAGCGATTTCCTTTGCACTCACAGGGTCCTGGGAATGCCACGTAAGCAGGATGTTGAGGAACCAGCCACTAAAAACCTGGTCGCTGGTGCCGTTGAGCATGGCGTGGCTGTATCCGGACATGTTGTTCTGGTACCGTACAGCGAAATAAAGGAGGCAACGCGCAATGTCGCCCTTGAACTCGTCAATGGGTTCAAAAACCTTATTGGAATAACCGGGAGTCGCGTTGTTGCCAAGCTTGCTTCCGTTGGTCGAGGTCCAGGTAGGGCTGTTCACGACACCAAAGGGGAAGCTGCTCCGCATGCCATTGACCTTGCCGTCCGAAGGGATGATATGGTGCGCATCGGATACCATCGGCGAAGCCTCATTGAACACACTCTGCGGCATGATGTGCTCGCGGTTGAAGCAATCGCCCTCGTTGCTGTAATTCCCGCAACGGTCGCCCGTATTGGTGGCCGAATAGGTGTACGCATCCGCTGAGCCCGGCTTCTCCGAATACATGTCCAGGATGGTGCCGTCATTTTCGTAATAATAGTCGCGATCGGAGGACTGGTAGCACTGGTAGAGCGAATTGTAGCTCTTGACCGTATGGTTCTTGATGATGTTGTGCAATTGCGTCTTGAGCGCATAACCGGTGCCGGTGGCGCTGTTGTAATAACCGGCCGGAATCTGGGCCAGGGCGAAAACGGGCAGCAGCAGCCCGAGGCGTAGGAATATTTTCATCTTTCGGAATTGGACGGCAAATGTATGGCAATTGTTGATTTGGGACGCAAATTTAACTTTTGCTTGAAAACATGAAAAAGCCTCCCTGCAGGAGGCCATTCACGGATATATATCATTACTAGTTTACGATGACCTTCCTTACGAGGCTTTGCCCCTCATCGGTGATCCTCAGCAGGTAGAATCCCGAAGGCAGGTTCTCGATGGAATAGGTCCCCCCGTTAAATACGGGGTCGGTCACCCGGTAAATTACCTGTCCGTTCACGGCAATGACCTGGATCTCGTCGATCTCGCGGTCGGTGCTGATGTTGATGCGGTCGTGCGCGGGATTGGGATACACCGATACCGACATCGTCCACTGGTAATCGGCAGCATCGAGCGATGGCCAGCGGTTCTGTGCAACGGGACCGCCCCAGATCATGGTCGCCAGGTATGGATTGTCGATAAACGGGTTGCGGTTGCCCTGGCCGTAAGGATTGGATGTCGTTCCCAGATAAGTATTGCGGTTGTCTTCGTATTGCGACACGGGGTCTTCGGCGTTCCATTCAAGGAAAATCTCCGGAAGGTTGGCATCGGTTGAGGTTGTGGCGCCCATCCCGATTAGCGTCGGAAGGCATTGGCTCCCATAACGCAGGTACATGTACATCATCATCCGCGCCACGTCGCCCCTCCATTCGTCGCCCGGATACCATCCGCCGCCCGAAGCGCCCGAAGCCTGCCCGGAACCCGAATTGAATTTTAGGTTGCCCCGCGTATTGTTGCGCTGGACATCACATGCCCGAAGGTGGTGCGCATCCGCGCCCGGTCCGGTCTGTCCAAGGTCGGGATTGCCAAGAGCCTGGGCAAAGGTGTGCTCGCGGTTCCACTGGCCGCTGTTCCCGCCATTATTGAATTTTCCGCGCGAACGGTCATTCGTGACGTTCGAGTCTGTGCCGTTTTCCCAACCGTAAATGAGCAATACATTGTTTGTATTGGCCGGGTCAAGGTCTGTGTGCTGCAGCGCATCCCATACCTCCGAATACGTCAGATTGTTGGTGTGTTTGTTCTGCGTGAGCGTGGCCAGTGCCGTGCGAAGCTGCGTGCCCGTCAGGCTCCAGTTGAACCCGTTGTAGTACGGTGATGCGGGGGCGCCCTGTTGCGCCGATGCCAATAGGGAAAGCGAAGCCGTTATAAGAAAATAGAGTTTTTTCATGGGATAAATTATGATTTGCGTTCCATCAGCGCCATGTAAAATCCGTCAAAGCCTGAATCGGATGCAAGTATGCTGGAATCTTTTACAAAGTTAAACGATTTTCCCGCCTCCGATGTTAAAAAGCGGTCTACCTGCGCGCGGTTCTCCGACGGGAGGATCGAGCAGGTCGCATAGACGAGCTTGCCCCCGGGCTTGACCATCCGGGAATAGCTTTCCAGTACTTCGGACTGGACTTTTTTGATGTTTTCTATGAATTCAGGTTGCAGTTTCCATTTCGCATCGGGGTTGCGACGCAATACGCCAAGCCCGCTGCATGGCGCGTCAATGAGGACGCGGTCTGCCTTGTCCTGCAGTTTCTTGATGACCTTGGTGGAATCGATGATGCGGTATTCGATGTTGAAGGCGCCATTGCGTTTTGCCCGCAGCTTAAGTTGCTTGAGCTTGCTCTCGTACAGGTCCATCGCGATGAGCTGGCCCTTGTTCTCCATCAGGCTTGCCAGGTGAAGGGTCTTTCCGCCCGCACCGGCGCAGGCATCCACCACGCGCATGCCCGGCTGGACGTCGAGCAGGTGCGCGACCAGTTGCGAGCTGGCATCCTGTACCTCAAAAAGCCCCTGTTTGAAGGCATCGGTCAAAAACACGTTGGCCCGCTCCCGCAGGACCAGCGCTTCGGGCCGGTCGGGCAATGGATCGGTGGCAATGTCCAGGTCCATCAGGATCGCGCGCAATTTCTCGCGGGTGGTCTTGAGCGTGTTGGTCCGCAGGATTACCTTGGCCGGTTCATTCTGCGCATGGATTTCCTTGGCCCAGTTTTCCTCGCCCAATTCGGCGACGCCCAACTGGTCCATCCAGTCCGGGATCGATTCGCGGATCGTGCGCAATTTTGACAGCTCGTCAAACCTGCCCTTGATGCGTCGCTCGGGTGTGCCCTCCAACTGGCGCCAGTCAGGAATGGGGAAACCCCGCAGGACGGCCCATGCGGCAAACATCCTCCAGAGGTTGTCGCGGTCATAGGGTTCGCGCACCTCGGCGATTTCGCCATAAAGGCGCTTCCACCGTACGATCTCATAGATGGTTTCGGCCACGAACTTGCGGTCGGCGCTGCCCCAGCGTGTATCTTTCTTGAGCGCGCGCGCCACGACCTTGTCGGCATATTCGCCCTCGTTGAAGATGGCATTGAGCGAGTCTATCGTCGTGTAAACCAGGTTGCGGTGTAATCTCATTGCAAAATTTTAAGCGCGCAAAGATACCACAAATTTTGGCGCGGTATGTTGGGAGGTTATTGAACGCGTGTAAGCGCCATCTTTTCCGGCGGGTGGAGCACCATTGGGAATTTCTCGATCTTGACCGAACTGCTGTCCAGGCCAAACGCTTTTTCCTCCGAAAGGCTGAGTTTCTTCAGGAAGAAATAGAAGTTCATGATGATCTTTTCGTCCCAGCGCATCAGCGAATCATTGGAGAGGAATTTTTCCGAAAGCACAAATTTAAAGTCGCCGATGATGTTGTTCTTGTTGAGCGACTCGTAACGGCTGGTGATGTCCACCTCGCCGTGCTTCACCATGTCGCGCAACACCTCCTTGAACATCAGGTTGATCTTGGTGGGCTCCCGGAAACCAATGTTGAAGTCGATGCGGAAGAGGTCATCCTTGATGATCTCGGTGACCTTGTATTCGGTGCGGTAGGGTTCGTTTAAAATGTTGACGTGCACGAACCAGTAGATGTCGGCGCGCTTTGGCCGTTTTTGCAAAATCGAGTGCATGACCTTTTCCTCGATCTCGTCGATGCGGTTCGCGTTGGTCATGTACACCAGGTGCGTCGCATATTTTGGGATCGAAAGGTCTACGCTGAGTTCGGCCAATACCTTCTTGTAGGTGTCGATCTTGACCATCTTGGTGTAAATCTTACTGATCTGCTTGGCTTTCCACCAGGTTGCCATCGTCCCGATCAAAAGGCAGGCAATCACCAATGTCACGTATCCGCCGTGCGTGAACTTGCTCAGGTTGGCCACCAAAAAGCTGATCTCAATGACCAGATAGGCTGTTATCACCGCGCCGATCAGGTACCACTTGACCCGCTTCATCACCATGAAATAGATGAGCAGGATGGTGGTCATGATCATCGTCAGGACAATCGCAAGACCGTAGGCCGCTTCCATATTGCTGGATTCGCGAAAGTGCAGCACCACCATGATACAGCCCGCAAGCAACATCCAGTTGATGGACGGGATGTACAACTGTCCCTTGAGGTCGCTTGGGTATTTGATCCTGACCTTTGGCCAGAAGTTGAGTCGCATTGCTTCGTTGATGAGCGTGAACGATCCCGTGATCATGGCTTGCGAGGCGATGATGGCCGCGAGTGTGGCGATCACGATGCCGAAGGGCTTGAACCAGGTCGCCATGATCAGATAAAATGGATTTCCAAATTCGCCACCCAGGCTGAGCAACGTCTCGCCGCTATGCTGGATCAGGTATGCGCCCTGCCCAAAGTAATTGAGCACCAGCATCGTTTTGACAAAGATCCAGCTGATGCGGATGTTCCGCCGGCCGCAATGGCCCATGTCGGAATAAAGCGCCTCGGCACCGGTGGTACAAAGGAAAACGAACCCAAGCACGAAAAAGCCTTCCGGATGGATGGTGAGCAAATGCCAGGCGTAATAAGGATTGACGGCACGCAAAACCTCAAGTTGGTCTGCGAGTTGCAGAATTCCCAAGGTACCCAGCATCCCAAACCAGAGCAGCATCATGGGGGCAAAGAACCGCCCGACCAGCTTGGTGCCGAACTGCTGGATGGTGAAGAGCGCGACCAGGATCGCGATCACGATGGGCACCGTGTTCATTTCAGGATAGATGGTCCGCACTCCCTCGACTGCCGAAGATACCGAGATCGGCGGGGTGATGATCCCATCGGCCAAAAGCGCGCTTCCCCCACTGATGGCGGGAATGATCAGCCACTTTACCTTCATGCGTTTGACCAGTGCGTACAGGGCAAAAGTTCCCCCTTCGCCGTTGTTGTCGGCACTGAGCGTGATCAATACATACTTGATGGTCGTTTGGAGGGTCAGTGTCCAGAAAATGCAGGAAATACCGCCAAGGACAATGTCGGCGTCAATCGGGGCGTCGCCAATGATGGCTTTCATAACGTAGAGCGGGGAGGTGCCGATATCACCGTAAATGATCCCCAGCGTTAGCAGGAGCCCTCCTAAGCTAAGGTTGCTGTGGAGCGCCTTGTGTTGAGCTGACATACAATAAAAAAAGAGTACAAATTTATCATTATATTATATACGCCGCTATATCATCACCAAATAAAATAAAAAAGCGCCCCGAAGGACGCTGATTATCGTGCCATTTAACTTAACGCGCCTGGCGGGTTGCTCCGGTGGCCTGCCGTTGCGGCGTAAAGTTTCCGCGTTCTATGGGCGTGCTTCGCATTTGCGGGGCACGCGTTTGGAAATCAGGCGCTGCACGTCGTTCGGTCCTGGTAGGGGCCTGTTGCCTGGTGCCGGGCTGGTAGGCGGGAGCGGCAGTGCGCGGAGCCGGCGCCTCATAATTTGTGCGTGGGGCTGCGGTGCGCGGCCGCGAGGTGACGGGTGCGGATGACCGGACTTCACCACGAACGGGGGTTTCAACGGTTACGGCCCTGGTGCGGACGGGTTGGCCCGTACGGGGTGCCGATGCGCGTACGCCGGAAGTGGTGGCAGGCGAAAGGCTTCGGGTAGAACGGATCCCGGTTACCGGAACGGCTTCGGAGGTGGAAGCCTGGTCCACGATCGATGCCGGTTGTGCGGTCCTGGTGGAAGTCCTGACCGGGGCGACGGTTGTCCGTGTGCCCGGAGTGGATGTCCTGGTACCCTGCGCGATCCGTACCTGGTCCATTTCGCGTCGGTTACTGAAATTTACGCGCTGCGCAAACGAACGCCCTTCATAATGGGTACGGTATCCGTTGGCCCGAATCCCACTGTGCATCGCCGCGGCACGGGAACTCCTGCGGCCGCTGGCGTAATGGTAGTAGTGGTTGTTGTTGACGTAAAGCGCAACATTGTTGCAGTAGGAATAATAGGGAACAGGTGTCCAGGCGTAGTACCAGCTAGGATAGTAACCCCAATACCACGTTGACCAATATGGCCTGTAATGCCTTACCCAAAAAGTATTATAGATGGCGGGAGTGTACACGTAGACCGGTTCATAGATATAATTGGAGCCATACATATAAGTATCGCCAACAACCTGTACCTGTACATTGTTGTTGCGGTCGCGCTCGACTTCAACGGTAGCCACGTCCTGGAATACGTCGCGTTCGAGGACCGCCTGTATCAGGATGAGGTGTGTACCGCCTTCGACCGATTCAACAACCCGGAGATAGTCCACCTGGTTGTCGCGGTTGAGGTCAAGGTTGGATATTTTCGACTTGGGATCATTGAGCAAACGCTCAAATTCCTCGAGATTTGCGGCATCTCCAAAAAGGGAAGCGACGGCGCGCAGGTCGAGGTTGTCGGAGATATCATCGGAAGTGGCGGTGACCGTGGTCCGGTCCTGGGCCATCGCGCTGAATGAAAAGATCATGGCCAGCGCTGCGAATATTGATTTTGTTTTCATTAGTTTTATGTGTTACCCGGCATAAGCCGCGGCCTCAAACCAATTATTGTGCCATTATGTTTTTTTCATTGCCGAACATTCGTTACCCATTTGCTTGCGCAGTTTTGCTGACCGCAATGATGTTTGCCTCGTGCCGGTCGGTGCACGTGAGTGGCCGTATATCACGGATCGATACATTATTTAGCGACAAGATCAGCATCCGGGCGATAACCATTGCCGATGATAAACTTTGGTATGGTGCCGATAAGGGCCGGTACGGGTACGTGGACCTGAAATCCAAAAAGAGGAGGGAGGCCAATGCAGCATCCGATTCGGTGCGTGGTGAGTTTCGCAGCATCGCATCGACGGGAGGCAGGGTATTGATTGCCAATGCGGGTTCTCCGGCGAAGATATTCATGGTTGCGCCCGACCTGTCGCGCAAACTGGTACATCTGGATGCGCACCCCGACGCATTTTTTGACAGCATGCAGTTTATCACCCCTTTGCATGGTATCCTTCTTGGCGATCCGGTTGATGGATGTTTTACCATCCTGCAAAGTTTTGACGGCGGAATATCCTGGAACCGGCTTCCCTGCACGGCACCTGTCAAAAACATCGACGGCGAAGCCGCATTTGCCGCAAGCAACGGCAACATCGCCTTTTCAGGAAGCGATATCTGGATCTTTACGGGCGGAAAATCGTCGCGGGTATTGAAATCGCCCGATTTGGGCAAGACCTGGCGGTCACATTCCACTCCGATGGTTTCC
>SXQR01000261.1 GCA_005792865.1 Flavobacterium sp.
GCATCTTTTTTGTCACTCTGGAAGTTGTTGTAGGCGTAAAGGAATTGCGAACGGCTCTCGCCCTGGCAACTGTTCAGGCAGGATCCGGTCAATTTCTCATCCACGATGGACAGGTGGGCTACATACTTCTCGCGGTTTGCTGATGGTGCCGACGCGGGCACTTTCTCGCGGATGAATTCGCTCCCATTCTCGATCATGACCTCTTTGTCCTGAATGCGATAGGCGTACTCCCCCAGCGAATTGTACTTTTCGGTGCCGTCCAGGTAATATTTGCGGCCCTTGTGGATCACCGTGCAGATCATGTGATTGTCCACCGCAAGGGACGGGATGCTGTAATCGTATGCGATATGTCGCGTCCCGATCCAGGTAAGCCTTGCATCAAACCCGGCCAGCTTCAGCATTTCACGCGTCAGGTTGGCCATGCCCTTGCAGTCGCCGTATCGTTTGGTAAAGACGTTGGAGGCTTCATCGGGTTTGAATCCCGCGATCCCATCCTCAAATGCGATGTAACGGATGTTGTCCTGCACCCAATAATATATGTTCCTGATTTTTTCCTCATCCGACTTTGCAGTGGCCGTGAGTTCGGTGACCTTGTCTGCAAAAACCGACGTATCGGTGCGCAGCATGTCGGCAAGCGATTTGTACCAGCGGTAGACGTCCTGGGATGAGCCAAACAAGGGGACGTTCATGTCTTTGTGCCTGAACGATTTCGCGATCAGCAATAGGTGCGGGTAGAGATAGCTCTTTCCCGGGGCATTTTCCTCCTGGTCAAATGGTGGTACGTTCTCCATCGTATAAGTGACTACCGTGGCGCCCGTCTTAGGGTCCTTTGCCGTTGACTTGGCGACGTTGTGCCCGTCGAAGTTGAATTCGCGCAGTTCGGCATCCAGCCAATTGGGTATCGTGACGACGATTGTTTTTTTGACGACGGGAAACTGGTCGTTGAAATACAGGGAAGTGAAATACTTGATGTCGTCAATCTTCTTCTTCATCCCAAGCCGGTAACTGTAGCCCTGCACGGGAAAGTCGATCGAGACGTACTTGACCCGGGCATCGTTGTAAAAAAATTCCCTGCTCTTGTAAAATTCGTCCTGGACGGGCAGGTAGGCCGAATTCCCGTTGCGGTATTTTACGGTAAATTCGTCGATTGACGATTCGCTGTCGTAAAAACCCACGCGCTGGATGTCGGCCCGCGGCCCGATGTTCATCAGCCGTTCGTCCACGACCTGTGTGACCCCTACCGTTCCCGATTTTTCATGCGTGAACGAAATTTGCTGGGTGTTGTAGATAATGGCAACGTCATCCTTGGGATATTGCTGGCGAAGTGTTTTGGCAGTTTGCACGTCCTCGGGCGTAGGATCGATATTTTTTTGTGCCGGCACCGTACCGGCGACCAACAGCAATAACAGGGTTATGATTCTCATTTTCAAATTTGCGGGGAATATATAAAATTTGCTTTGGAAAAAGCACGGCTCGTTTTTTTTATGCGAACAATCTTCCCGGCTTGGCAAAAATTATTTAAGTTAGCATTTAATTAACTTTCATACAAAATTGATGGCCCTTTCACCACGACGCATTTTCGGATCTTTTTTAATTGCCGCATTGGCCACAATGTCCATTTTAAATTCGTGCACGAGCGACGACGGCGAAAGCACTGCGCTGAGTGATTCGGCCGAAGCCATCGCGGCGTATGACGATAGCAATTACGGCCTTTACAAGGGAATTTTCGTAGGCTCTTCGGGCGTGGTGGAAGTCAATATCGCCAACGACGGCGAGGTGGAAGCCATGATGGTGATCGACGGGCGCAGGTATACTTTCAGTACCGATGAACCCGTTACCATTGACCAACCTATAGAAAACCTGACCTTCACAAGCGGCAACAATTCATTCGACTTCAGCGTGACCGAGACGGGACAGAATCCGCAGATATCAAACATCGAAATCCAGGGCCATCCCGATGCCGTCACCGAGATACTCAAGGAATATTCGACCCTCCACGTGAAGTGTTTCCAGGGCACATTTTCGGGAGACGATTCGGGGGTGTTCAACATGGTCCAGATCGGTGACGAATTCTACGGCATTGCACGCCCCGAAGGCACAACCGAGGCACTTTGGATCAATGCGCAGATTTCGGGCACGGCCATAGCCGGCGCATTTGAAGGCGGGACATTTTCCGGCAGCCTGAGCGGCAACACCCTTGAGGGGACGTGGGCCAACAACTTTGCGGAGACCGGCACATGGTCCGGCAAAAGAAAACTTTGATAACCTAAAACCAAATCACAATAATGAAAAAGTTATTACTTCTCGCACTCATCACCTTCATGACGGCCTGCTCGAGCAGCGATGACGACAACGGCAACGACCCGGTGACCTCTGACGTTGACAATTCAGGGCTTTCCATGGTACCGGACGCCGCGATCGAGTTCAATGACAGTAACTTCGGATATTACAAGGGCGTGATCACGGGCTCGTCGGGCAACATTGAGCTCAATCTTTACAACGACGGGGAAATCTGGGCAAAAGTTGTCCTGGACGGCGTGACCTACAATTTTACAACAACCGAAAGCGCGAATCTCGGCGAGGCGGTGTCCGGGCTGACTTTCACCAGCGGCAACAATTCGTTTGATTTCAATGTAGCGGCAGACGGCACCAATCCCATGATCACGAACCTGAACCTGGAAAACCATCCGTTCGCCTTCGCCGAAATCATTAAGGAATACTCCGATGCGCTTGTCCGGGCTTACGAAGGCACCTTCAACGGCGACAGCAGCGGCACTTTTAATGTGCTGCGCATCGAGAACATGCTTTACGGCCTTGCGCAGGTTACAGGCGATGAAAATTCCACCTGGGTAGAGGGTAGCATCGGCACCAACCTCCACATTGACGGCGCCATAGAAGGCGGAACCTTTGACGGTTTTGTCAACGGCGCAATCCTGTACGGCAGTTGGCAGACATCTGATGAAAATGGTGAATGGACCACGACGCGGTCATTGTAAATCTTGCATTACAACAAATCGGCACTGCATGCGTTAATGTGGTGCCGATCTTTTTTTGCGCGAATTGTAACAAAATCCGACGGCATTACGTAGAACACCGGTATCCCCTAAAAAATCTAATTCCCATTCATGAGACAACTTAAAATTACCAAGCAGGTAACCAACCGTGAAACTGCTTCCCTGGACAAGTACCTGCAAGAAATAGGAAAAGTTGACCTTATCACCGCCGACGAAGAGGTGGAACTCGCACAAAGAATCAAAGCCGGAGACCAAAAAGCATTGGAGAAGCTCACCAAGGCCAACCTTCGTTTTGTGGTTTCGGTGGCCAAGCAGTACCAGAACCAGGGCCTTACACTTCCCGATTTGATCAACGAAGGAAACCTTGGGCTGATCAAGGCCGCGCAACGCTTTGACGAAACCCGCGGATTCAAATTCATTTCCTACGCCGTATGGTGGATCCGCCAGTCGATACTGCAGGCACTTGCCGAGCAGTCTAGGATCGTGAGGCTTCCGCTCAATAAGATCGGGTCGATCAACAAGATCAACAAGATGTACGCGCTCCTGGAGCAGTCCAATGAGCGTCCGCCTTCTGCCGAGGAAATCGCGAAGGAGCTCGACATGACCGTGAACGACGTCAAGGAGAGCATGAAAAATTCAGGGCGCCACCTCTCGATGGACGCACCGCTCGTAGAAGGTGAGGATTCAAACCTTTACGACGTGCTTCGTTCGGGCGAATCGCCAAACCCCGATCGCGAGCTTATCCACGAGTCACTCCGTACTGAGATCGAGCGTTCGCTGGAAACACTGACGCCCCGTGAGGCCGATGTGGTAAGGCTTTACTTTGGACTGGGCGACCAGCATCCCATGACACTTGAGGAAATTGGCGAGACATTTGACCTGACCCGCGAACGCGTTCGCCAGATTAAGGAAAAGGCAATCCGCAGGTTGAAACACACCTCCAGAAGCAAGATCCTGAAGACCTATTTGGGTTAATTTTCCTAAAAATTTGGACGAAAATTGTAAAATTTGCGTATGTTTGGATTTTGGGAACAGAATTTGAACGATCTATAGCACAACAGTCTGATTAACTGTTCGTTTTTTGATTGATGATTGAAACTCCGGCTGATTACCGGAGTTTTGTTTTATATAAAAGTGTCGAAGGTCACACGAGGCGAAGCCGAACTGAGCGAAACTGAATGTCGAACGTCGAATGAAAGGACACGACTTCATTGCGTATGCGTTAAGTTTTTTTGAATCATAGCTGATAGCTGAGTCCTGACAGCGTACTGACGACTGATAACTGACGACTGACAGCTGATAACTGACAGCTGATAGCTATCTTTGCCCAAACAACACACTATGCAAACAATGATAGCCCCATCGGTACTGGCTGCCGATTTCGCCAACCTCCAGCGCGACATTGAAATGGTCAACGCCAGCGATGCCGATTGGTTTCATATTGACATCATGGACGGCGTTTTTGTCCCTAACATTTCATTTGGGATGCCGGTCCTCGAAGCGATCGGCAAGCACGCACAAAAGCCGTTGGACGTTCATCTCATGATTGTTGACCCTGACCGGTACATCAAGACTTTCGCGGCGCTCAATGCAGCGGTGCTGACTGTTCATTATGAGGCCTGTACCCATCTCCACCGAACCCTGCAGGCCATTAAGGCCGAGGGGATGAAGGCTGGTGTGGCCTTGAACCCGCACACGCCTGTTTCGGTACTGGAAGATGTGATCGCCGATATCGACCTGGTCTGCGTCATGAGTGTCAATCCCGGGTTTGGAGGGCAATCCTTCATTGAAAATACCTTTGAAAAGGTAGCACGGCTCAAGCAATTGATTGCCGACAAAAAATCCAGTGCGCTGATCGAGATCGACGGAGGCGTTACCGACAGGAATGCCAGGGAACTTTCTTCAGCCGGGGCCGATGTGCTGGTAGCCGGTAACTTCGTTTTCCGGGCCGAAAACCCGCCTGCAACGATCGCCGCGCTGCGCAAGCTCCTCAAATAAAAAAAGCCACCCAATGGGTGGCTTCTTCTTTAACTCAAAACTTATTTCTTGATGAACTTCTTGACCGCGATCTCATTTCCGGCCTTGATGTGCAACATGTAATGCCCGGGAGCCAAATCGGCTACATTGACCGATTCAAAACCTGAAACTACCTTGCGCACGACGCGACCGGTGATGTCAATGATTTCCATCGAATCGGCCATCACTTCGGTCGGCAGGCTAACATTCAGGTTTGCGCCAACCGGGTTTGGATAAACGGTGATCTTGGCCGAAAATGCATTGTTGGCAACGGCAAGATTGACCTCTCCGTTGAGTTTGAAAGGCACTTCCTGATTAAAATCGGGAGCGGTCGCAGGGTTTCCTGCATCAACCAGTGGCGCCCAGCCCAGGACGGCAGGAACGGTGGTAGTGGCCACGACATTTTGCTTGCCATTGGCGCCAACAACTCCACGAACGCCCGGAATGGTGACCGGCGGTACAAAAAGAGCCCCGTCGTTGGCGGCATGTACCTGGAATACGACCCAGTAAGTTCCGGGCTCAAGTGTCACGACCAGGTCGCCCACAAAGCGGTAGATCTTCCTTGTGGTTCCCTGTACCGTACCCGGTGCAGGCGTGGTCGTATTAAAAATGCGGTACATCAATGCATCGCCGCTGGCGTTCACGTTGAGTACGTTGGTGGTCATGTTACCCGCCACGAGCGTTCCGCCGTTTTGCGGATCACCACTGTAAACCTGGATGCGCAGGGCATCGATGGGAAGGCCCAACCCGGTAAAACCGGTCTGGTAACCAAAAAATTCGAATTGGGTGATGGCCCACTCCTCACCTTCAGGCACCGTAAAATCGTCGGCTAACTGGAAGTTGACCGTATTTGCCGTGTTGTAGATGGCACTGTATCCGGCATTGGTATTGGATTCGGTGGTATTTCCCGCCTCGCTTTGCGCCTCGCTCCAGGTATAACCGCTTGGCGCAGCCACACCGCTTGCCGTGGTCGCACCCGTGGAGAGTCCGCCGTTGTCGTAAATCTGTGCCGAAGCAGATGATCCGGCCAGCAGGGCAACGAGGCATAGCATGCCTTTTACGCCCGAGAAAGTAATTTTCTGAATCATAGTTGTTAAGATTTAAATTTGCCTGAAATATACAAATAAACCCACGCGAAAAACGGCCGCCATTTGCCACATATGAACAACGATGTTGACAATTAATTGTAGATTTCGTCAGGATGCAGTTCCGGATCGAAGTTGATCATCCGGCGAACGTTCTCATACAGCTCGGGAAATTCACGACGGAAACGCCCCGGCGACTCGAAAAAGTGCTCGAGGATGACGGCAAGGAATTCAAATTGATTGGTGTAGGCATAGATCCTGAAATATTCCGAATCCACCAGCCGTTTCGCATTCGGTGGATGCAGTACTTCCTTCATGATCCGGTGGTATCGGTCGGCGAAGATCGAAGCGCTGGCGTCCCGGCTGTTGAGCCCGTGGTAATGCAGGGCGTGCGTGAATTCGTGGATGCCAAGGTTTAGGTTGTCGGAACCTTCGGCCATGCCCTGTTGGAAATGCTCCCATGAAAACACGATAGCGCCCAGTTGCGGATTGAACTCGCCCTTGTGGTCCACTTCGCTGATGGTGGAGCGGTACGGTCCCGGATAAACGATGATGCGCTCAAAGGCCCGGGTGCGATAGTGCCGCATCCCGAAAGTGAGCATGACGTAGGTCGATGCGATCAACACCCTGACGCTGTCATCTATCACCTGCCCGCCCTGCCCGTGGAACGGATAATCACTGATGAACGATGCGACCCGGTGCTCGAAATAACGCTGCCGCCGTGGGGAAAGCCGCCGATAGAACTGGAAATCCCGCCGAAGTATTGACAGTTGGGTATCATTTAGCCTTTTCCTGACCGGATAAAAGTGGACATATATAGGCTTTCCCGTCACCATGATGTATAGCGGTTCGACGGCAATATTGAGAAACCGGTAAAGGAAAATGGCGCCCGTTACGCCCAAAACCAGGAGCAATCCTATCCCCGAAATATCTTCCATCGCGCCAATATAGGGAATTAGGATTTCTTGTACAGTTCTTAATTTTAAAATAAAGCGGGTGACCGATTGGGCATTTTGGGGTAAATTTAAGATTTGTACAAAAATCATGGCAACCACTACCCGGAAGACAACACAGCAAAATTTGAAAGAACAGTTCCTGCGCGATGTGGAGGCGGGGTTAAGTGCCGATGACAAATTCCTGCCGCCCAAATATTTTTACGATGCGACCGGCGACATGCTGTTCAGGCAAATCATGGCACTGCCCGAATATTACCTGACCCGAAGCGAGCACGGGATCCTGAGCAACTACCGGGACGATATTTTGCGCCACTTCGCAACCGACGGGCCATTCGATCTTATTGAACTCGGCGCCGGGGACGGCATGAAGACCAAGGTCCTGCTCCGGCATTTTATCGCGCAAAAGGCAAATTTCAGGTATCTGCCCATCGACATTTCGGCCAATGCATTGAACCTGCTGACCCATTCGATCGCATTGGAATTCCCGCAATTGCCCGTCTCGCCCATTGCCGCCGATTATTTTGAGGCGCTTCAGGCTTTGCAGGACACCGGTTCCAAAAAGGCGGTCCTGTTCCTCGGTGCAAGCATCGGCAACTTTACATTTGAAGAAGCCTTAAATTTCCTGCAGAAACTCCATGCGTCATTAACTCCGGGAGACGTGGTCCTGATTGGTTTCGACCTGAAGAAAAATCCGGCCGAAATCCTGGCGGCTTACAACGATTCCCAGGGCGTGACGCGCGATTTCAACCTCAATCTGCTCCACCGCATCAACCGGGAACTCGGCGGAAATTTTGAGGTCAACAATTTCCGGCACTATCCGCTATACGACCCACAGACCGGCGAGGCCAAGAGCTTCCTGGTCAGCCAGCGCAACCAATCGGTGACCATCGGCGCCCCGGCCAAAACGTTCCAATTCAAGGACGGCGAAACCATCCACACCGAGATATCACGAAAATACTCCCTGCCCGAAATCGATCTCCTCGCCGATCTTTCCGGATTTCAAACGGCCCGAAATTTCACAGACCCAAAAAACCGATTCGTAAACGCCTTATGGAAACGTTGACAGACAATCCCGCTCTCGAATATGCAAATGTGAGGTCGCGTTCCGAGGCCATCTGCAAACCGCTGCTGACCGAGGACTATGTGGTGCAGCCCGTGGCCGATGTCAGTCCGCCCAAATGGCACCTTGGCCACACGACATGGTTCTTCGAGCGGTTCCTCTTGCGCGACTTCCTGCCGGGATACCGGGTTTACGATCCGCAGTACGAATATGTTTTCAACAGTTATTACGAAAGCATCGGCGCGCGCGTGATCCGTACCGACAGGGGAAATCTCACAAGGCCTTCGGTCGATGACGTGTACCAATACCGCAGTCATGTCGATACGGCCATGGCCGAGCTTGGAAATCTTCCAATGGAGGGAAGGGCGCGCGAAATATTTGAACTCGGGCTGAACCACGAACAACAGCATCAGGAACTTTTGCTCACCGATATCAAGTACATTTTGGGCCACAATCCGCTCTTCCCGCCGTATGACACAGAAAATTCGATCGAGCTGAGCCATGCGCCAACGGCCACAGCAATCGCCATTGACGAGGGGATTTACGCCATAGGGCATTCGGGAGATGGATTTTGCTTTGACAACGAGCTTGGCCGCCACCGGGTATTTCTTGAACCCTATACTATACAATCGGAACTGGTGACCAATCGCGAATACCTTGAATTTGTAACATCCGGTGGTTATCGCGACTTCCGCTTCTGGCTCGCCGAAGGTTGGGATTGGGTCAAATCCACGGCCGCCACGGCGCCGATGTACTGGCATCACATTGAGGGCAACTGGCATCAGTATACTTTGGGCGGGCTTAAACCGCTCCCTCTCGAAGCTCCCGTTTCGCACGTCAATTACTACGAGGCTTCGGCCTTCGCGGCCTGGAAGGGAAAACGGCTGCCCACCGAATTTGAATGGGAAGCCGCCTCCGCGCATTTCAATTGGGGCCAGCGATGGGAGTGGACCGCCAGCGCCTACCTGCCCTATCCGGGATTTTCAACCGCACCCGGCGCCCTGGGAGAGTATAACGGCAAATTCATGGTGAACCAAATGGTGCTGCGCGGAGGATCGATCGCGACGCCACACGGTCATACCCGCAATACATACCGAAATTTCTTTCACCCGCACCTGAGGTGGCAGTTTACGGGAATCAGGCTGGCGGGATGATTCCCGAGATTTTTTTTTGGGACCTGTTTCCGGCTTTTCGCTGCAAGTCCTCGCCTGTGGGCTGCGGGCTTTGCGCTGCAATCCGGGGTAGAGATCTTGGGTATAGATAGGCCGAATTCTCGGCGATGGTTCATAAACAAGGGAAAACTTCGTGCTATACAGGGAATTTTTCGTTTCTTGGTGCGACGGCAAAACAACCTTTTGTCACAACATCTAACAAGAAAATTCGTTCACATAGAAACCAAACCAACCTCATTATGAAACCGATAGCAAAAATTTCACTTGTCCTCACCTTCCTGTTTGCAGTTTTTACTGCCTTCACTCCAAATGAAAAATTCCTGATTGTCATTGACGCGGGCCATGGGGGCCATGACGCCGGAGCGAAATACAATGACATAAAGGAAAAAGACCTTGTCAGGGAAATCGCAAGACAAATCGTTGACGCCAATCACGATCCAAACACTGAATTATTTATAATCGGTGAAGAAGATAAATTCATGGACCTCGATGCGCGCGTCCGTGCGATCAATGCGCTCAATCCATCGGTTCTCGTTTCATTGCATGTCAATTCTTCCACCGATGCCACCCGCCGCGGTGCCGCAGCTTACGTGAGCCCAAAAAATAAATTTTTCAATAAATCAAAGGCAATTGCCAACGATATACTTTTGGCGCTTGAAGCAAGCCCTGACAAAATTGTCGAAAAAGACTTGCGTGTCCTTCAAGACGTGCAGTGCCCGGCCGTTACACTTGAGGTGGCCTATCTGTCCAACGATGAAGATCGGCGCCAAATGGCAAGCGCTGAAGGCCAGAAGAAGCTGGGCGAGGCCATTTACAGGAGCGTTAGGGGGAGGTAAAAAGAAGATCGACTTCTTGTCCAGCTACGGCGGATTCACTTCACTCTCCGAAGCCTATATTTAGATTACCGAATTGATCGACAACTTCGTTCACATTCCAGAAGAGGATTTACTGCGTTCATCCTGAGGACGCATCGGTGATTGTCAGAATCGATAAACTTACGAATCGGGATTCCCTGCGGGCATCGCCCAAAGCTCCGTGTGAGATAAAACGGAGCACAGCTCATTGACCGATCTAAAGAACGGATTCA
>SXQR01000262.1 GCA_005792865.1 Flavobacterium sp.
CAGCCTGATCGCGATCCTGACCTTCGTCGGCCTTAAACTTTTGCTGCACGATTACGTCAAGGTCCCCGAGTGGGCGTCGCTGGGCTTCATAGCGCTTTCCCTAATTGCGGGCGTTGTGGTCTCCATGTCGCGGCCGGACGAACCGGTCGAGCGCGATAGCCACGGCCATAAAATAAAAAAGGGGCCCAAAAACCCCTATTCCTGATCAACTTCGATCCGTCATTTTAATTTTACCACCGGCTTGCTTTCAAGCCCCAGTGCGCGGACCGTCGCATCGTAATCGGTGAAATCGGTGCGGTTCGCGAAAGTTCCCGGCACGATCACGACCCTGAAGATCTGATTCTGTGTAAAATCGGGGCTCAGGGTCTGCAATTCCTGTCCGTCGAGGAAGAAATTCACGTCGAACCTCGTAAAATCATAATTGTAGGCAAAATCGAACGTCCCGTCTGTGAAGAAAAACTGCTCGGGAAGCAACTTCCACACATCGGCCCCGTTATCTGAACCTACCAGGCGGTAGGCCAACACATGGTCGGACGCGAGAGCAGCAGTCGGAAAAGTAAAGAACATCCCGAAACTCGGTGCGTTGAAATCAATGGGCGCCGTCTCATAGACGATGGCCTCAGAGCTGAAGCCGGCCGGCCCCGGAGGACCCGCAGGCCCTTCACATGAAGAAATGGTCGCGGCCGCGGCCAATAAAAATAGATAGATCTTTTTCATGATGATTGAATTTTAGAGTCGCGCGCGTCCGTCAAAAACCAAACCACAATTTACGCCTGATTGGCAAAAAGGCTGTAAAGATTGAATCCGAACAACACCAGCGTGAACAAAATGCCCAATACCGGGATCACCGGCGTCTTGCCCACGGCCCCGGGAATGCTGAAAGGACGTTTGATTTGCGGGTGTTTGCGCCTGAGCACGATGACGCACGCATTCACGATGATGAAGGTGATGAAGATAAAGATATTGGCGATGCGGGCAATGAATTCGATGTCGCCGATCAGGGCAAAACCCGCCATTACCACCAGGATGAGCACAAGTGCCGCAACGGGCGTCTTGCGCTTGGCCGAGACCTTTGCAAACATTTGCATCGCCTTGGTCTCCTTTGACATGTTGAGCAACACGCGCGAACTCCCGAGCATATTGGAAAGGATCGTGTTGGATGTCGCAAACAGCGCGATGATGGAGATGGCGATGATCCCGCCCCGGCCAAATCGGCTTTCGGCCACAGCGGCGAGCGGCCCGGATGCCTGCGCCAATTTGTCGTACGGCAACGCACTTACCGCCGAAATGGCCACGAGCAAATAAACCACCGCCACGATCCCCCCGGCCCAGAAAAGCGCGCGCGGAATGTTTTTCTCCGGCTCGTGCGTTTCCTCGGCGAGCTTGACAATTTCCTCAAACCCTATGAAAGCGAAGAAAGCCAGTGCCGACGCGGTAAAGATCGCGCCCATGCCGCCCGGCGGAGCCTGCATGAGGTCCACTTCGCCCATTTTTGGAAAAGCCGCGTATATCACCAGCAGCAAACCGCCGATCTCGATGATCGTAAACCCGATATTGACCGCCGAGGATTCGCGTATACCCGAAATATTGACAAGGAAGATCAGGGCGATGATTCCCAGCGAACCCATCAGCACGTTGAAATCCAGAAGTTGTGAAAGGTATCCCGCAAAACCCACGGCGACCGTCGCACCGCTCACGATCCCGTTCAGCGAGATGATGGACCCCAGGCCCACGCCCCACTTTTTGCCGAACGCCTTCTTGGCATATTCGTATTCACCGCCCGCACGAGGGAAAGCGCTGGAGAGTTCGGCATAGGAAAAGGCCGTCATCAGCGCGGTGATCCACGCGATTGAAAACGCGAGCCACGTCATGTTCCCGCCGTACCCGGCAATTTTCCCGATGATGGTATAGATCCCGGCGCCCAGGATGGAACCGACGCCAAAGAAGATGCAGGCCCCCAGCCCGAGCGTGCGTTTGAGTGCGCCCATAACCGTTTTTCCCTAATTTACGATTTTTGAGGGCGCGAACGGGCGCGTTATCACAAGTTTAGGATTTTGGGCGTGTCCTTTCAGGCCGGGCTGTCCGCAGTGCGCGGCACTTTGCTGCCATCCCTCACGCAGTGTCCGCTTATTCCGTAAAGGTCAGTTTGGCGCGAACGCTCCCGCTCATGGGCTTTTCGGCGAAACCCTCGGCAAAATCGAGCGCTACAGGGTCGTTGAATTCAAAAAGGAATTCGTGCTGCCCAACGCGTGTCACCGTTACCGAAGTTCCCACCACCGAATAGCCCGTAGATCCATTGGAAAACGACGCATTGGCCAGGAACTCATCGGCCGTACCGGGCCCAAAGTCAAAGACGCCTTCAGGACCGTCAGAGCCCACCGGATACAGGACATTGATGTACAGGGCCTGCTGCAATTGATCGTTCTCGATGCGTTGGATCGCGAAAAAAGTGCCGGTCTGCCCGGCCAATTGTCCATTGGCATCGCCATATGTTCCGGTGTTGGGCCTGAATTCAATCCCGTCAACAACCAAATCCGAAGTAAAATTGGAGCCGTTGCCCTCATCGCTCGAGCATGAAATCGCGAGTGTGGTCGCGATAAAAAGGATGATGAATTTTTTCATTACATGTTTCGGCGATATTGGCCGCCAACCTCAAAAAGTGCGTTCGTAATCTGCCCCAGCGAACACGTCTTGGTCGCTTCCATCAGTTTTTCAAAAATGTTGCGGTTGGAAATCGCGGCATCCTGGACATCGGCAAGTTGTTGGTCTTCCCGACCCTCATAGGCCGCATGAAGGCTGCCCAGCATCGCGATCTGGTACTGCTTTTCCTCCTCAGTGGCGCGGATGACCTCTGCCGGGATGACGGTGGGCGAACCTTTTGAACTGAGGAATGTGTTTACCCCGATGATCGGGTAATCGCCATTGTGCTTGAGCGTTTCATAGTAAAGGCTTTCCTCCTGGATTTTACCGCGCTGGTACATGGTTTCCATGGCGCCGAGTACGCCACCCCGTTCGGTGATCCGGTCGAACTCGGAGAGTACTGCTTCCTCCACCAGGTCGGTCAGTTCTTCGATAATAAAC
>SXQR01000021.1 GCA_005792865.1 Flavobacterium sp.
GATTCCGGCCTCGACTTTACCCACAAGGTCGGCACCCACGTCGGCAGCCTTTGTGTAGATCCCGCCGCCTACACGGGCGAAAAGCGCGATGGATTCGGCACCCAGTGAGAACCCGGCAAGCGTCTCAAGCACGATGGTCATGTCTTCGCCATTGGTCCAGACACCGCCCATGAAGTAGTTGAAGAACAAAATGAAGAATGCCGTCAAGCCCAGAACCGCCAGGCCGGCAACACCAAGGCCCATTACGGTTCCGCCGCCAAAGGAAACCTTGAGGGCCTGCGGAAGGCTCGTGCGGGCAGCCTGCGTCGTGCGGACGTTGGTCTTGGTCGCGATCTTCATCCCCATGTTTCCGGCCAATGCCGAGAAGATCGCCCCGAAAATAAAGGCAACCACAATAAGGATATGTGTTGTAGGAACAATAAATGAAATGCCGGCCAGCGCCAAACTGGCAAGGACCACGAAAATCGCGAGCAGCTTGTACTCGGCTTTGAGGAAGGCAAGCGCACCTTCATAGATGTAATCTGAAATCTCTTTCATCTTACCGTCCCCGGCATCTTGTTTCAATACCCACGCGCGCTTGGCCCACATGAATCCCAACCCAATCAATGCCATTATTATCGGCACGTAAATCATAATTGATTCCATATAATGTTTGCTAAATTTTTACAGGGTGCAAAATTAACAAAAATGAAACAATGCACAAGGAAAATGTCGCACGTCGAAAGTCAAATGACAAACAGGGACTTTAAGCGTCAGGAGGGATGCTTGGAACGTGATAAAGTGATAAGCCCATAAAGCCGTAACACCGCCACCGATGCGCATAGGGATCGACAGTTAACATTTTGACGGCTGACGCCTGACGACTGACAACTGACGACTGAAGACTGAAGACTACAAATGAATCACCCTCGCCCTCTTTTTTAAATAATAATGCCACAGATAAAACGAGGCCGCGGTCCTGTGCGGGGACCAGTTGGCCGTCAGCAGGGCCATTTCGTCCACCGATTGGACGTCCCATAATTCGCGCAGTGTCACCGCGATCCCGATATCGCTGAGCGGCATAAGGTCCTCTAACTGCAGTGCGAACATCATGTAAACGTCGGCGGTCCAATGGCCGATTCCTTTGACCGAGACCAAATCACTACGGATTTCATCGTCCGTCCGATCCGCGAAATCAAGATTCAGCCGTCCGTCTTCAAGTCGCTGGGCAAGATCGCGTACATATGCCGCTTTTTGACGGCTCAGGCCCGCTAGCCGAAGTTGCGCATCGTCTAGTTGCATAATTTGAATGGGCGTGAAGTCTGGTGCAACAAATTTTAGCTTGTCAAACGCAGCCTTCGCCGAATCCAGCGACACCTGTTGCTCCAGGATAATTTTTACCAGGGTCTCAAAGCCCTCGGAACGTTGAGGAATATTCGGCGTGCCGTAAAGATCAAGAATGCGTTGAAAGTTTGGGTCGAGGTTGGCCAGGTGGTTAAAGTCGCTTTGAAAGGAGCGCATTCGGTAAAAAGTTTATGATATTTTACAGATTTTCTGCAGATGGATTGAATTAATAATCTGAAGGTACAATTCACCCTTCCCCAGGCTAAAGATATTTCAATGGAAGCACTAGCGGGTGAGGAAACACCGTAAAATTTGTTAATGTATCAATTATTTAATGTGAAAATATACCAATTGCTTAATGTCTCAACCATGCATTAGCCGCATCTGACGACTGATGACTGACGACTGACGACTGACAACTGACAACTGATGACTGACGACTGAAGACTGAAGGCCTAAAAATAAAACCCAAACGACCCTTTAACCGCAAATTTCTGCGCATCGGGCATGTCGAGATAATTGCCACGCCAGGAGAAGTCGATCCTGAATACCTTGAAGATGTTGCCGATGCCAAAGCCGTACTCGTAATAAATATCCTCGGGTGCATTGTAGGTAAGCCCCGAGGCATTGATTGCGCGGTTCTCGTCGCTCACGGTTCCGTAGACCGCCCTAAGTCCAATGATTTCTCGCAGGTTCAGTTTCCGCAACATGGGTATCCTGGCAAAAATCTTGCCCTGGAAATGATGGCTCCACTGGAAGGTGGCGTATTCATCGGAAACGAATTCGTAAAAATTCAGGTTGTTGAAGGTGTTCTCGATCTGGAAATATGTCTGGTTACCTGGAATCACGCTCAAAAGACCAAGCGGTACCGTGCCGAAAGTCTTTCCGAGTTCCATGATCAGGTCGGTGCGGCCGATCGCGCCGATGATGACGGGCTGTTTGTAGTACAACTGTAACTTCTGGTAGTCAAAATCGCTGTTGAAGAGGCCTTCAAGGCCCGCGCTGTAATTGAGAAAGACGCGCGTATAGGGATTGTCCACCTCACTGCGTTCCACACCGTAACCGATGGTCTTGCGCTTGGGGGTCCAGTCCAACTGCAGGTTGACCTCGGCCTGTTTTACCTCGCTCTCAATCACTCCCGACGGATTTTCAATCGATGGCAGTTCCTTGAAATAGTCGAGGCTGAAGGTTTCGGACGCGGATATCAAGGTCCGGTAGGACATGCCCGTTTGCAAAACGAAATTCTTCATCGGTTCGATTTCGAACGATGCCGTGGAGAGGTTGATGTTGGTAAGTTTGCCGTTGCTGCTGGTGGTAAAAAGCCCCGAAGAGGCAAAACTGCGGCCCAGTACGTCGTTGGTCGTCGTAAGGCTGGCGCCGATCTGTTCGATGTCGCGCCTGTTTCCACCCGAAATGATGATCCGGTTCTTTTTGTCTATCATCCACTTCCCAGACACGCCATACTTGAACTTGTCATCCTCAAACCCATAGGCCGTGTAACCCTGCAGGCGCCAGGGATCGTTAGGGCCAAAATAAGTCCGTCCGCCGGCCCGGAGCCGCAGCCCTTCGACCTCGTTGTAGCCCACCGTGGAAAATATCGGCCCATAGTCAAAATTGCCCCATTGGATATAGCCACTCCCCAATATTTGCACGAGGCTGGTGAGCTGTTTGAATTTTTTGACCGTCTTGAGCGTATCGAGCATCTTGTAAACGCCGCGCTCATCCTTGGAAAGGTCTTCAAAACGATTGCTTTCCCAAAATTCGTCGTCTTTTTGATAAACCGAATTGTCGATAAAATTCACCTGTTCCTTATAGAAATCGCGCGGTTTTTCAAGGTTGAACTTGTGGTTGCGGAACAAAGTCGTGCGCTTGCCGTACACGCCTTTGGACGATTCTTTCTTGCGCAGTGCAAAATCGGACATCAGGTGGTCGCGCGTCAGCAGGAAAACCGAATCGTTGAGCACCTCAAATTCCTGCTCGATGTAAATATCCTTGACCCAGTTGATATTGGCGCTCTTGGTCACGGCCATGTTGATGTTCTTGATCGCGAAAGTGGTGTCGGCCACCCAAAAATCACCCTTGAAGGTAAGTTCATTCTTGCGGCGCGGATAGAACACGATGTTATAGCACCATTTGTTGTCGATGAAAGAACTGTCGCGCAACACGTAATTATAGACGTCGATGCCGGTCCGGGACAACGGGCTCGTGAAACTCTTGTCAAAAAAGGTCAGGTAATTGTCATAGATGTTGTAGTCGGCATAAAGGTCCTTGATGAACGCGATGATCTGCTGGTTGTCGCTGAACCCGGAATTTTTGTTCGCCTTGAGGATTTCCTTGACCTTCCCGATCTTGTTGTCGCCGTAAACATCCGAAAGCATCTCGTTGATAAAGATGGGCAGGTAGGTCTTGCCTGTAACTTTTGAAGTGTCCACCTGATCAAAAATAAACTCCATGCCCTTGAAAATGCGGCTTTTCATCAGTGCCGAATCGATGGTATTCAGGTCAAATTCAACCTTCTCGTACTTTTCCATCTGGTACTGGTCAAACATGTTGAGGCCGTTCTTGCGCTTGCGCTCCCAGATTTTCCGCAGGATGTCAAGGGCAGGATTGTTCTTTTTGGACGTCTTGCCGGTATAGATAACCACCTCCTTGAGCTGCTGGCCTTCCTTGAGCACGATCTTGAAATTGTAGTTAACGGCCTGCTTCAACGGCACTTCGCGCTCAGAGAATCCCGAGAACGTCACGACAAGCGCCGCGTGCGTCGTGGGCGACTCGATGTAAAACCGTCCGTCCTCATTGGTCACGATCCCCTCATTGGTCCCCTTGAACTGCACATTGGCATACGGAATGGGTTGGTTGGTCTCATCGACCACGATGCCACTGACTTTTGTCTGCGCCATAACCGAAACGCCAAAAAGAGCCAGTAAGATACTGAAGATGCGTGTGTTCATAGGGATTAAAAAAAGCTTCACCGTTTTACGATGAAGCGTCAAAGATAAATTATTTGTCGAATGTCCAATGTCAAATGTCGCACGAGGCGAAGCCGTACTGAGAAGGTAAATGTCGAATGTTAACTGTCGAACGAGAATTATCGATTTATTTCTTCCCTCATTCGTCATTAGTCATTGGACATTTGTCACTTATAAAGCACCTTTTTCACAGCCGTCACCACATCGCCCGAATTCGGCAACCATTCCTTTAGCAAAGTGGGCGAATAAGGTGCCGGTGTATCGGCGGTCGTGATGCGCTGGATGGGTGCGTCAAGAAAGTCAAAGGCGCGTTCCTGGACAATATAGGTGATTTCAGATGCGACGCTTGCAAACGGCCAGGCTTCCTCAAGCACGACCAGCCTATTGGTTTTCTTGACCGACTTCAGGATGGCGTCGTAATCCATCGGGCGGACGGTCCGCAGGTCGATGACCTCGCATGATATGTTTTCTTTCTGGAGTTCATCGGCGGCAGCCAAAGCCTCCTTGATGATCTTGCCAAACGAGACGATGGTCACGTCCTTTCCTTCGCGTTTAATGTCGGCAACGCCAAGCGGAATCGTGTATTCTCCCTCGGGCACCTCGCCCTTGTCGCCGTACATCTGTTCCGATTCCATGAAAATCACGGGATCGTTGTCGCGGATTGCTGATTTCAACAGGCCCTTGGCGTCGTAAGGAGTTGACGGCACCACGACCTTGAGCCCCGGAGTGTTGGCAAACCAGTTCTCAAAAGCCTGTGAGTGCGTCGCGCCCAATTGCCCCGCCGAAGCCGTAGGTCCGCGGAATACCATTGGCATAGGGAATTGCCCGCCGGACATCTGGCGCATTTTTGCCGCGTTATTGATGATCTGGTCAATCCCGACCAGGGAGAAATTGAAGGTCATATATTCCACGATCGGGCGGCAGCCGTTCATCGCCGAACCCACCGCAATACCCGCAAAGCCAAGTTCGGCGATCGGCGTATCGATGACGCGCTTGGGCCCGAACTCATCCAGCATTCCCTTGGAAGCCTTGTAGGCCCCGTTGTATTCGGCGACTTCCTCGCCCATCAGGTAAACCGATTCGTCGCGGCGCATTTCCTCGCTCATGGCCTCGGCAATGGCCTCGCGGAATTGTATCGTTCTCATGCTCTATAAAATTGAATGGCAAAAATAATCAATTATGATGAATGTGGAATGAGGAATGTGGATTGTCCGGATAATGGCTGACGGCTGACGGTTGACAGTTCACGGTTTACGGTTCACGGTTTACGGTTTACGGACCGACGACTGATGACTGATAGCCGATAGCTGATAGGCCCGACCCCCAATGGCCCGATTTAGTAAAAAGTCCGGTTTTCCCGCAACAACCGCTTCGAAAAATAACCGACCTTCGGGTGTTGGGGAGGGGCCGGGTGCGTTCCCGATTATTCCCTGCGCGGGAAATCTGTTGTGCTTGTGGGAGAGGTTGACGGCATAAAGTTGAAAGTTCGTGGTTGACAGACTGACGACTGACAACTGACGACTGATTATGGTTTACGGTTTATAGTTTACGGTTTAACCGCTCAAGGCTGACAGCCAATACCGGATAACTTTCCTATTTAATTTTAAAATCTTACTTTCGTACCCTGTAAATCTTCAACTTCCTTCAATGAAAATATTAGTCTGCATCAGCCACGTGCCTGATACTACTTCAAAAATCAATTTTACTGGCGGGGACGCCCAATTTGATACTGCCGGGGTCCAGTTCGTGATCAATCCAAATGACGAATTCGGGCTTACCCGAGCGGTCTGGTTCCAGGAGCAACAGGGCGCGAACGTCACGGTCGTGAACGTGGGAACGCCTGATACTGAAGCTACCCTGCGCAAGGCATTGGCCATCGGTGCGAATGAGGCGATCCGCGTCAATGCAGAGCCCGTTGACGGATTCTTCGTTGCCAAACAATTGGCCGAAGTGGTGAAAAGCGGCGGCTACGACCTGGTGATCTGCGGCAAGGAATCGCTTGATTACAACGGCGGAATGGTCCCAGGCATGCTGGCGGCCCTCACCGGCGCGAACTTCGTGAACTCGTGCATCGGGCTCACGGTAGAGGGGAACACGGCAAAGGCCGTTCGCGAGATCGACGGCGGAAAAGAAACCGTTTCCACGACGCTGCCCTTGGTGATCGGTGCGCAAAAGGGGCTTGTCGAGGAGAAAGACCTCCGCATCCCCAACATGCGCGGTATCATGACGGCCCGCACCAAGGCGCTGAATATCCTGGAGCCGGCATCGGCCGAGGCGAAGACCAAGGCTGTGAAGTTCGAGAAGCCCGCACCGAAATCGGCGGTCAAGATGTACAACGTGGACAATCTTGACGAATTGGTAAACGCGCTCCACAACGAGGCAAAAGTCATCTAGGAAGGCGCGTTAGCGATAGGAGCGGCATCCTTTTGTGAAGCCATCGGCAAGCAAAAGATATAGCGGATAGCGCGGCCGAAGGCAACGCCCCAATTCAAAATTTATAATCTTTAATCAATAATTCCTGACTATGTCAATTTTAATATACGCGGAGCAATCCGAAGGAAAATTCAAGAAAGTCGCGTACGAGCTGGCCTCCTACGCTAAAAATGTGGCCATGCAGATGGGAACCACCGTCACCGCCGTCGTGATTGGCGGAGGTGATTCGGCGGAACTGGGCAAATACGGCGTGGACAAGGTACTTAAGGTGGCCGATGACAAGCTTTCGGTTTTTTCGGCCAAGGCCTACGCCGACGTCATCAAGCAGGCAGCGCAAAAGGAAAGCGCCAAGCTCGTCCTGATGTCTTCCACGACCGACAGCCTCTACATCGCCCCGATGCTGGCCGTGATGCTGGATGCGGGCTACGCGTCCAACGTGGCAGGGCTTCCCGTGAGCACATCGCCGTTCCAGGTCAGGCGCAACGCCTTCTCGAACAAGGCCTTCAACATCACGGAAATCAATACCGATGTCAAGGTGATCGCTTTGGCAAAGAACTCTTTCGGCCTCGTGGAAAGTTCAGGTTCGGCAGCGGAGGAGGCTTTTGCTCCTAATCTTTCGGATGCCGACTTCGCCGTAAAAACCGAATCGGTTGACCGCACGGCAGGGAAACTGACCATCGCCGATGCTGAGATCGTGGTCTCGGCCGGGCGTGGCATGAAAGGCCCGGAAAACTGGCACATGATCGAGGACCTGGCCCAAGCGTTTGGCGCGGCCACGGCCTGTTCAAAACCTGTTTCGGACCTTGGCTGGAGGCCGCATAGCGAGCACGTGGGCCAAACCGGGAAACCCGTTGCGGCCAACCTTTACGTGGCTGTGGGGATCTCCGGCGCGATCCAGCACATTGCGGGGATCAACTCATCGAAAGTTAAATTGGTGATCAATTCTGACGCCGAGGCGCCGTTTTTCAAGGTCGCCGATTACGGTGTCGTGGGCGATGCTTTCGAGATTGTCCCAAAGCTGGCCGAGAAGGTTCGGGCATTTAGGGCGAATAATTAGCAAATAGAAGAGTTGAAAATTTGAAAATTTGAAGATGGAGCGCAACAACTCGTACAACCGTATATTGATCGAAACTTTGCAGCTCCGTTCGACATTCGACATTCGACATTTGACGGTCTAAGACCTTATCAATTAAAGACTAAATCCGTAAATTAGTTTTTTCCAAAACCTCAACATGAGCCTTGTAAAACTTACCATTAAAGGGATCTCTTACAGCCAGACGCAAAACGGCGCGTACGCCCTGATCCTGAATGAAGTTGACGGAGACCGGAAGTTGCCCATTGTGATCGGGGCTTTCGAGGCGCAGTCCATTGCGATCGCACTTGAAAAGGAGATTAAGCCGCCCCGTCCTTTGACACATGACCTTTTCAAAAATTTCGCCGACCGGTTTGACATCGCTGTAAGGCAGGTCATCATCCACAAGCTCGTTGACGGCGTGTTCTATTCAAGCATCATATGCGAACGCGACAAGATCGAGGAAATCATCGATGCGCGCACTTCGGATGCGATTGCCCTTGCTTTGCGGTTCAACGCGCCGATCTTTACCTACAAGAACATCCTGGACAAGGCCGGCATCTATTTAAAGGCAAACCCGTCCGAGGACGACAAGGGCCACGACATGGACGACGTACTTTCGCATCCTGAGACCTTCGGGATGGAGGAAACCAACACGTCCGGCAGCGCCTACGCCAAGATGAGCCTCTCGGAACTCCACGAACTCCTCCAGGGCGCGGTCCAGAATGAGGATTACGAGAAAGCCGCGAAGATCAGGGATGAGATCAGTAAGCGGGAAAGCTGAGCGTCGCTATTTTACATTATAAATGCCGGTATGTTCAGCCCTACGTCCCAAACACCTGATTGCACTTCACTTGCAGCGTCACTTTTATAATTTATAATATATAATA
>SXQR01000263.1 GCA_005792865.1 Flavobacterium sp.
TCATCGACGAGATCGACAAGATTGCCCGCAAGAGCGACAATCCGTCCATTACGCGCGATGTTTCGGGCGAGGGTGTCCAACAGGCACTGCTGAAGTTGCTCGAGGGAACGGTCGTGAATGTCCCGCCAAAAGGTGGCCGCAAGCACCCTGACCAAAAATTTGTCGAGGTCAACACGCAAAACATCCTGTTCATCGCAGGCGGTGCGTTTGACGGCGTGGAGAAAATCATTTCCAAAAGGCTTAACCGCCAGGCCGTCGGGTACCACAGTGCAAAAACTTTCGACTCGATCGATAAGGACAATTTGCTGCAATACATCATTCCGAAGGACATCCGCGATTTCGGGCTCATCCCGGAAATCATCGGCCGCCTTCCCGTCCTGACGCACATGGATCCGCTGGATCGCGAGACCCTGCGCGCCATTCTCACCGAACCCAAGAACGCGCTCATCAAGCAGTACAAGAAGCTGTTCAAGATGGACGATGTCGAATTCAACATTACGGGTGAGGCGCTGGACTATATCGTCGACAAGGCATTCGAATACAAATTGGGAGCCCGCGGCCTTCGCGCACTTTGTGAGGCGGTACTGACCGATGCAATGTACGACCTTCCCGGATCTGATGACAAATCGCTTAGGATCGACAAGGGATATGTGGAGGATGCGCTTCAAAAAAACCTGTTGCAGAGACTGAAAGCCGTGAGCTAGTCAGAATTTTGCGCAAAAATATCAGGCCGGACTTGTTCGGCCTTTTTTTTTGAATTGGAAAGCAATTGACCTTGAAGTCCTGCCGACTTTGGTTTCACCTCAAGGCGGGACAGGCTGCGCAAAGCGCAATCGATTGTCAGCGATTGAAGTTGCCGAAATTATACCGGTTTTACCTCGGTATTCTGCTGCTTTTGCGCATGGACGCAACGTTTTCCGTAACAACTCAGTCTTCGCGGCCCGCAGGAAGCGAGCACGCAGGCCACGACGGCCAATAGTAGGTATTTTTTCATATGTTTTTCACGCGGACCTGCAATTCTTTAAGCTGGTCCAGATAATCGCGCTTGTTTGACAGCCTCGGGATCTTGTGCTGGCCTCCCAGTTTGTCCTGTTCCTTGAGCCAATCGTAAAACAGGTTCTGCCGTGCGACGTTTACGATTAACGGGTTGAGCGTCATATTATTATACCTTTTTGCCTCGTAGTCCGAATTTAACGTTTGCAGCTCCCGGTCGAGCAACTGCGCAAATTCCCGAATGTTCCCCGGCGGGGTCTTGAATTCGATCATCCACTCGTGGGCGCCCTTTTCGCGTCCGCTCATGAAAACGGGCGCAACGGTGTAATCGGCGATCTGTGAGTTGGTGGCGGCACAGGCACGCGCGATCGCGGTATCGGTATTCTCGACCATCAGTTCCTCTCCAAAGACATTGATGAAATGCTTGGTGCGGCCCGTCACGCGTATCCGGTAGGGATTGAGGCTCGTGAACCTTACCGTATCGCCGATCAGGTAGCGCCAAAGCCCCGAATTGGTCGTGATGACGATCGCATAGTTCTTGTCTGTCTCGACCTGGGATAACCGCAATACTTTCTGGCTGGGCATGTCGAAGGTGTCCATCGGGATAAATTCATAGAAAATCCCGTAATCGAGCATCAGCAATAAATCGGATGACCCATTGCGGTCCTGGATGGCAAAGAAACCTTCGGAGGCATTGTAGATCTCGTAGTACCTGAAGTCCTGCTTGGGAACGATGCGGTGGTATTGGTCGCGGTAAGGATCGAAACTGACCCCGCCGTGGAAATAGACCTCCAGGTTTGGCCAGACCTCAAGCAGGTTTTCCTTCCCCGTTTCCTCGAGCACGCGGTTGAGCAGCACGAGCATCCAGGAGGGCACGCCGGCAAAACTCGTCACGTTTTCGCCGATGGTCTGGTTGATGATCGCCGGGATCTTGGCCTCCCATTCGCTCATCAGTGAAATCTTGCTGGACGGGGTGGAACTGAACTCGGCCCAGATGGGCATGTTCTCGATCAGGATGGCTGAAAGATCCCCAAAGTAAGAATTGTTGTCCTCATATATCTGGCGGCTGCCGCCAAGCCTGAGGCTTTTTCCGGTAAAAAGTTGTGAATTCTCGTTGTTGTTGAGGTAGAGGCAAAGCAGGTCCTTGCTTCCTTTGTAGTGGCAATCCTCGAGCGCTTCCTGGCTTACCGGGATGAACTTGCTCTTGGCGTTGGTGGTTCCGCTCGATTTTGCGAACCATTTAATGGTCGAATGCCAAAAGACGTGCTGTTGCCCGCGCCTTGTCTGTTCGATCATGGGTTCCAATGATTCGTAGGGAGAGACCGGCACGCGCTCGGCGAAGGCCTCGTAGGACCGGATCGACTCAAATCCAAACTGCTCGCCCGCCTCGGTATTTTCGCATGATTTGATGAGGTTCATCAGCAATTCATCCTGGACTTCGTGCGGGTATTTAAGAAACAATTCAATCTGGTGGATCCGTTGTTTGAGGACCCATGAAGCAATTGAATTGATGATCGGGAATGGCATAGGCTGGTATTTGAGGCGCGAATTTCTACCTTTACCAAAAATATAAAAATTTCTTCAGCCCACTATGGAATACAGCGGCGTGCTTACCAAAATGCAGACGGAACCCGGCGATCCCATCCAATATTACATGGTATTCGAGGAAAGCTTTGTCAATGTCAACCAATTGCTGGGCCGTCAGGTGGAAATCGTCGTCAAGGGAACCCAATGCCTGAATTGCAACAAGCGGAAACGGGTTTTCAGGCAGGGTTACTGTTACGATTGTTTTACCACGAGCGCATCGGTAGGGGATTGGATCATGCGCCCCGAACTCAGCAAGGCGCATCTTGGCATCGCCGACCGCGACCTGGAATACGAGGCCAAATCCCAACTCCAACCGCACGTGGTGTACCTGGCCGCGACCTGTGAGGTCAAGGTTGGGGTGACCCGAAAGTCGCAGGTGCCCACACGCTGGATCGATCAGGGCGCGTGCGCTGCATTGCCCGTGCTGGAAGTGCCCAATCGCTATCTCGCCGGAATTACGGAGGTCGCCCTGAAGTCCCGATATACCGACAAGATCAATTGGCGTCGGATGCTTATCAATGATCTGGCCCCGTGCGACCTGCCCGCCGAACACGCGCGGATTGCCGAGGCATTGCCCGATGAGGCGCGGGAATTCTACAAACCCGAATGCGGCGAAGTCCTTCATCTAAGTTATCCGGTCCTGGAATACCCAAAATCCATCGTAACGCTTAACCTGGACAAAACGTTGCGGTTTGCCGGAACGCTTACCGGCATACGCGGCCAATACCTCCTGTTTGCCGACGGGAGCGTGCTCAATGTTCGCGCGTCCGAAGGCACGGTGGTGTCCATCTCGGTCTAAGGCTGCTTGGGCGGCTCGGTTGCGGGCGCGGTGGTCTCTTTTTTGGGTGCTGGCTTTTTCTGGAAAATGCCCTTCAGCACATTGCCGGCCTGCGTCTGGATATCCTTGGTCGTATTTGTACCGGCAGCCGCTTTGGCCGTATCCTTTGGCTTGTTTCCGCCCAAAATATTCCCAAGCGCAGTGGTTCCCTGCTGGATCAGTTTGTCTTTCTGGATCTTGACAAGTTGCATTACAAGTGCCGATGATGCCTGCTTCAGGTCGGTCGTGATCTTGGGATTCTTGAAATTCCCCGTAAGAAGGGCGTTGATGGGAACGTTTTCAATCTTTGCGGCATCGGCCGGGGTCAATTTCGCCAGCAGGTTATTGACCTCGGTACCGAGGTATTTTGCGGGAACGTCAAACTTCAGGTTGTAATTCATCGACTGGTCAAACCCGTGCTGGCCGTTGAGCCGCAATGCGACATCCTTATATTTGATGTCGACAGGTTTGAGATTGACCTTTCCGTTGTCAAAGGTCAGGGCCGCCTTGAGGTCGTTGAGGTTGAATTTTTGGAGGTCGATGAACTTCAGGTTATTGTCAAGTGCGGTGAGCAAGGTGGAATTTGACGCATTGATCGTCGTGGAGAGCAATTGAGTGGCCATGTCACCGCTGATGCTGGTCAGCACCGGCGTCATTTCTTTCGCATCGAGGTTGCCCGAGACCTTGATCTTTGAATTGAGCTTCCCGTTAACGGCGCCCGCAATCGGGGCGATGTTCTTCATCATGTCGAGTTGGGTAAAGGTCTGCGAGATATCGACGGCGTTGAGGTTGAGGTCCATTGTAAATGTCGGTACCGCGCCTTTTGTCGACACGCTGCCGTTCACCCCCACAAGCCCGCCAAAAATATTGGTCTTGACATTCTCGAGCGTTGCGCGCTGGTCCCTGATGGTCACCTGTCCCGAAACGTTCTTGAGCACCAGATTGTCATACAAAACCGTATTTGCCGCGGCATCGAGCGTGCAGTCCAGGAAAGCCGGAATTTTCATGCCCTCGCTTTTCTTGGGGTCTTTCTTGTCCTTTTCGGCGTCGGTCATGAAGTCTGACACCGCAAATTGGTTTGACCTGAGCTTGAAATTTCCCTGAAGATTCTGGCTGCGGAAGATGAAACCGTAAAAATTGTCCAGCGTCCCCGATACGTTCATGTCGCTCTTGCCCGTAGTGGCCGCCAATTGCTGCAGGTTGACGCGGCTCGGGTTGAATTGCACGTCGGCAACCGAAATGTTCATCGCCTTCCCTGCATCGTCCACATACCTGAACCCGGTAAGGTTAAGCGTCCCCGAGTTGCGGATGTTCTCATACCGGTTGTTTTCTACCGAGGCCATGTCAAACTGGGTCTTGACGTCGGCACGCAGGATGCCGCTAAGTGGCTTGTCCAGTTTAATGGGATAAGCCTGCGAAAGATTCGCCAGGTTCACCGTACCCTTCAAATCGGCATTGACCAGGGCGTTCTCGGCGATGTTGCGGATGTTGGCCTTGGCGGTAAAGACATCGGCATCGATGGCAAATTGCAGGTTGTTGAGGTTGACATAGGTGTCGTTCATGATGCCTGTCTCATTGACGATCTTGGTATCGATGACGATGTTGCGCACGGCCTTGGGCAGGTTGGGATACTGGAAAGAGGCATTGTTTGAGGCGATCGCGATGTTGAATTTGGGAATCGTCGTCTCCGATTGTATCCCTTTCGCAAAGCCACTCACGGTAAAATCCCCCGTGGTCTTGACATTGGCCAGGCTACCCGAATATTTGGAAGGAATAAGCGCGAGGAAGTTCGTGAAGGAAGAGCTCGGCGTCTTGAAGTTCACGTCATATTCCTGCCCCTCTTCGAGCAGTTTGATAAAACCATTGAACTCCAGCGGAAGCCGGTTGATCATCGCCTTATTGTCCTTGAAGGTGTATTTGCTTTGGTCCATGTCGATTCCCAATACGGCGTCCAGTGTGAGGGGCACGCGGTTCATGTAATTGACCTTTTCCATGTCCAGCGAAACCCTCGCGGCCGATTGGGTCACCAAATCGAGTTTCTTTTCGGTAAAGTCCCCGTTCCCCGAATGGTACAGGCTGTCCAGCACCAGGTTGACCTGCGAGCGCTCGTCAAAATAGCGGAATTTGAAATTGTCGATGTTGTATTGCTTGATCTTCAGTGCCATCGGGTCGCTCTTGCCATCGTCCTTCTTTTTGGCATTCTCGATCGCGATGTCAAAATTCCCGATGCCGTCCTTGTTGAAGAGGATGTTGACCACGCCGGTGTCTGCCGAGATCGCATCGACATTGATCGGTTCCGATTTATCCTTGAAAAGTTCTTTGATGGACATGGAAAGATCAACATCGCCCAACGATACCAGTGTATCGCCGGCAAAGGGCGCCTTGTTGATGATCAGGAGCTTGTCAATGTTGACGCTTGCCTGCGGAAAATCCCTGAACAGGCTCAGGTCGGCATCGGCGAAGGAAACGGTCGCATCGACATTCTCGTTGATGGTCGCGGCGATCTTTTCCTTGATCGCATCCTGGAAGAAATACGGGATCGCAAACAGTGCGACAACGAGCAATATTACAACGATACCAACGATTTTCAGGATTTTCCAGACCATTTTGTTTCAGTTTATTCCTAACAAATTTAAGGTATATAAACGACAAAAACGCCCGGCTTATTGAACCGGGCGCTTTAATATGAAGTTAATTCGTTTACCTGATGACCAGCCTGGCGGATCCTGCGGCAGTCGAGACAATATAAGTGCCTGCTGGAAGCTGCGATATGTCGTAACGCCCCGATGGGTCCGCGTCGGTAAAGTTCGCAACCTTTTGTCCGAGCATGTTGGAGATGGTAGCCGACCTGTCGCCGGCAAGGTCCATCATAAAATAGGTCGAAGCCGGATTGGGTACGATCGATACCGTGGTTGCGTGATGTTGCGCTACCGAAAGCACCGTGAATTCGGTTGAAACCGTGTTGGTAATGATCGGCAGGTTGAAATCAAAATAGATCTCGGCAGTGTTTTCAATCACGTCGCCAACAACCACATTGTCCACAGGCTTAACTTTGAACGCGACAAATCCATGGCTGGCGGGTTCGTCATCCTGTGAAGCCGGCAAATTGATTCCTTCAAAGAAAAATTCCACCTGGCGCCCGTGGCTCACCGCCGTGCGGAAATCATGGCTGGCGCCAATGACCTGCAAGGTGC
The DNA here is from genome assembly GCA_005792865.1 of Flavobacterium sp. Lineage (GTDB taxonomy): Bacteria > Bacteroidota > Bacteroidia > Flavobacteriales > Flavobacteriaceae > Flavobacterium. The sequence continues at coordinate 6,592 of SXQR01000263.1, forward strand.
CAACGTCAAGTTTGTCCGAAAGCACGTCCTTGATCGTGACATTTTCGGCCATAAAAGTTCCGGTATTCTGGAACCTCACGATGTAGTGGAGGTATTCGCCCGACTGCGTAATGCTGACCGATTCGCCTTCGAGCACCTGCTTGTCATTGGGGTCGAACGAGCCTACCACCGTCTGGTTGAATTCATGCGTGTTATCGCCCGGGGTTTCGTCGCCGGCCGATGGGGACGCGGTCGCCAGGAAAACAAGCTGGTCCCCAATGTTCACTGCGGGCGTTTCGGTTGGCGAATTGATATTCAGGGTCACCGTTATGTCGCGGGACTGAAAAGGGGCAAGGTCCTGGTAATCCCAGGAAACGGTACCCGGAGCCTGCGCATCGGGGGTTTGGGTTGAAATGGTATAGTCAATAAGCGACTCATCGTAGTTAAAAACAACACTTCCGTTAAGGATTTGATTGCCCTTGTTTCGGTAAACAATTTTATACCTGGCGTCAAAACCGGGCCGTGCCGGCTCCAACGGCAGTATCGTCACTTCAAGATCAGGATGCACCCCGACCGGGCTGACGCAAAAATCGGCCGTAACGGTATTGCCAGGCGTGTCAAAATCGAATTGGTAGTTGGAAGGCGTGATGGCAAACCACTGCGCATTGGCGAGGTCGGGCGTGATGGTCACATTTTCCTCGTACGCGAACAGCGTATAATTGCCGGTGGCAGATGTCGCCGTCGCATGATTGAAAGCGGCCCCGGAAATCGTAACCGGCATCATCGAAACGGACGAAGGACTCGTGCCGCAATTGATTTGCACGGTTCCCGCAATGGTATTGCTTCCGCTGATCTGGTCGCAATAAGGAGATACAAACGGGACCGGATTGCCAGCATTGGATTCGAGCAACTGGAAGTATAGCGCTTCGGACCTCGCGGGGTATATTTCAGGATTTTCAGATCCGATATCCATGTCGTCCACGCATATCGCCATCGACGGATGTCCTGAAACATTGATCTCATGTTGCCAGTCGGGGTTTTGGAGGGACCAGGATGCGTCAAAATAGTTGTTCTTGAAATCGGCAAATGTAAGTTGTGGCCCGTTGATATTCATCTGTTCTTCCCAGTCAAGGTGCATGCCGGCGCGCCAGATCATCTCGGTCATGGTGGGGCTTGAAATAATAAGCGTTGATCCATGTACCATGAATTCGTTCAAATCCAGCACCGGTGTATCGATCTCAAATTGAAGATGATAATAAGAGTTTGATGGATCCAGCTGGAGATTGCTCAATGACGTGAATTGGTTGCCCATAAGTGAAATAAAGAGCATCGAACTGCTCGCGGGGCCCACCGAAAGCACAGAGACCGCGTTATCAGTCAGGGAAAGTTCATCGAGTTGAGGCGAATTTACCTCGACCGCGGTCAATTGAGCATTTTGGTACAGGGTCACCGTATCGACCGAAGGATTGATGATAGCAAGGCTGGTGAAACCACTGTTTGAAATATCGATGGAATTCAATACCGTCATCGCGGAGATGTCGGGCATCTGCAAGAGGGAGCCCGCCATGGTGATATTGAGGCTTTCCAGATTCACGAAATATTGCAGGCCTTCCACACTGGTAAGGGAGTTGCCATATATATAGAGCGAATTGAACTGTTCGGCTTCGGACACTTCGATTTCACCGTCGGCATTAAGGTCGATACCCTGATTGACCAGGTGAGCCTTGAATTCCGGATCCGGAAAATTGATGACCTGTGCGGATGCGATAGTGCCAAAAAATAACAGGAACGCGATGTAGTGTTTTTTCATAAGGAGTTGTTTGGTCAGTAAATCTAAAAAAAATCCGCAACCTTTTGGGATTGCGGATGTTATTATTTTAAAATTCATGCTTACCTGATCACCATCTCGAAGGGCATCATGGCCTGAACTCCGGTGCGCGCGGCGGCGGCCCTGATCTGTTGCATCAGTTTGTAATTCTCGGCCCCGATTTCCTTTTCGATTACCTGTTGTGCCGAGATGAACGGAACGCCCAGCCCCGCCAGCAAGTCGCGAAAGCTTTTCTCATATTCGGGATAGTTCGCGATGCGGTATTTCTTGATTTTTGCGAGTTTGGCCGCCTCGGCGACAGCCTTGTCAAGCCCGCCGATTTCGTCCACCAACCCTTTCTCGAGCGCCTGCCTCCCTGTCCAGATGCGGCCCTGCGCGATGCTGTCCACCTGCGCGATTTGCATTTTGCGTCCCGATGCCACGCGGTCAAGGAATGTTGTATAGATGCGTTCCACCTCCTGTTGCGCCAGTTCCCTGAATGCCGGGTCCACCGGGCTGAACGGGCTGTAACCCGCAGCATTCCGGTGGGTTGAGACCTGTTCCGTGTTGATGCCGATTTTTTTGGAAAGTGCGGTCACATTGGGGAGCATGCCAAATACGCCGATGGATCCGGTAATGGTATTCGGTTCGGCGAAGATCCTGTTTCCGCCACAGGCGATGTAATAGCCGCCCGATGCCGCCAGGTTACCCATGGAAACGACTACCGGTTTCTTTTTCTTGGTGAGTTCGATCTCGCGCCAGATCAGTTCAGATGTAAGCGCGCTGCCGCCCGGTGAATCCACCCGGAGCACCACCGCCTTGACGTTCTTGTCGCGCCGGGCTTCCCGCAAGGCACGCCGCATCGACCCTTCGCCAATGTAGGCTTCGCTTCCCTCGCCGCTCAGGATTTCGCCCTGCGCATAGACCACGGCAATCTTTTCCTTGGCGTACTCACCGGAGGTATTGCCCGTTTTTTCGGCATAGTCAAGGATCTTCACGCGGTTGAATTTGGTGTCGGGCTCAACACCCAACCGTTTGCGGATCATGTCATTGTACTGGTCCTCGTAGCCGATGACGTCGATAAGTTTGGTCGATTTGGCCATCTCGGGCGTTCGCGCCAATTGTCCGTTGGCAATGGAATCGAGCATTCCCACCGGGATTTTCCTGCTTTTGGCTATATCTGCGGCCATCGCGTCCCAAATGGAACGCAACAGCTCGGTGAGCTGTTCGCGATTGGCCTCGCTCATGGAATTCTGGAGGAACGGTTCCACCGCACTTTTGTATTTCCCGTGGCGGACGACTTCGATGTTGATCCCCGACTTGTCCTGCAGGTCCTTGAAAAACATGACTTCGGACGAGAGCCCCTTAAAATCAAAGTTGCCCACGGGGTTGATGTAGACCGAATCGGCCACCGAATTCAGGTAATAATCCTTTTGGGTATAGACGCTGGCGTACGAATAGACAAACTTGCCGGACTTCCTGAACTTTTCCAGTGCGCCGCGCACGGCACGTGTCTGTGCAAAACCCAGTTCGGAGAAATTGTTCAGGATCGAGATCCCCATGATGCGCTCGTCGTCGGCAGCGGCCTCGATGGCCCGCACGATGTCAAAAACCCCATTGTGATTGACCTCGGCATAATCGAATTCCTTGTAAATCGATTTTCCGCCGTAATCCATCGACACGCCGGCGAGGTCCAGTTCAAGTATGGAATTTTTCTTGACGCGCACCTCGTCGGTACCGCTGCCCGCAATCGCCGCGACCAATACCAGCCCGAAAAACGAAATCATGAAGAATAAGAAGATGCCGATAATGACGGCCAAAATGTTTCCAAGAAATCTCATAACGCCAATTTTTAGGCGGCAAAATAGTTATCAACCGCAGGGCAAATATACCCTAAATCTGGTTTTCTTTTGCTTATTTTGCCGACTGCCGGATGGCTTTGTACCCGGTTGGATCCACTATGAAACAGCAGCATTCCGCGGTGTTGTCCCTGGGCAGCAACATGGGCGACCGCCTGGAAAACCTTGTGCGCGCCATTGACGAAATCCACCGTCAGGCGGCGACGGTGGTGCGGGTTTCAAGGGTTTACGAGTCGCCTGCCTGGGGTTTCGAGGGCCACCCGTTCCTGAATTGCGCCGTCCTGGTGCATACCTTTTTTGACGCCGGGACGCTGTTGGGCAACTTGCTTGAAGTTGAGCAGTTGATGGGGCGCGTCAGAGAAACTGCAGGTTTCGGGCCGCGCGTGATCGACATTGATATCGTGTCCTTCAATGAGGACATCGTCTCCCTGAGCAATCTCACGGTACCGCATCCCCTGATGCATGAACGACTCTTTGTCCTTTTGCCGATGCGCGACCTCGACCTTAACTGGCGGCATCCCGTCCTGCAAAAACATTTGCCCGACCTGCTCCGGCTCACGAACGACAAGAACGCGTGCGTTTCGGTAGGCAAAATCGATGCACCGCTTGCCGGGCTGAACCTCGAGCGGTTCAATTACATCGCGATCGAGGGGAATATCGGTGCGGGGAAAACGACGCTCACCACGCGGATTGCCGAGGATTTCAATGCCAAGACGGTCCTGGAGCGCTTTGCCGACAACCCGTTCCTGCCAAAGTTCTACAGCGACCAATCAAGGTATGCATTTCCGCTTGAGATGTCTTTCCTGGCCGACCGTTACCAGCAGATTGCCGACGACCTGGCGCAATTTGACCTCTTCAAGGATTTTCTCATTGCCGATTACCACATCTTCAAATCGCTGATCTTTGCGCACATCACGCTGTCGGAGGACGAATACCGGTTGTACCGGAAACTGTTCGAAATCATATACCGCGAAATGCCGCGCCCCGATCTTTACGTTTACCTCTACCAGAATACCGAACGGCTCCTCTCGAACATCCGCAAGCGCGGCAGGGATTACGAGCAGGAGATACCCGCCGAATACCTTGAAAAGATCAACCGTGGCTATCTGGATTATATCAAGTCGCAGCCCGAACTGAATGTTTTGGTCATCGACGTCTCCGAACTGGATTTTGTCAGGAACCAGAACGATTACGTGTTTATTTTAGGGGAGATCGCTAAAAAGGTCAACGGCTGAGCTGACGGAAAAATTCCCACGCGACAACCCCGGCGCTCACGGACACGTTCAGTGAGTGTTTGGTTCCCGATTGCGGGATCTCGATGCAGCCGTCGCACAGGGAGATCGCGTCGGGCGAGACGCCAAAAACTTCGTTGCCAAAAATCAGGGCGTAATTTTTTCCGACCTCAGGTTGGAAATTCGTCAGCATCGCAGCGCCCTCAACCTGTTCCACGGCGTAGATCGCATGATTGGATTCCCGCAGTTGCGAGATCGCCTCACGGACGGTCGTGAAATATGCCCAGGCCACGCTTTCGGTCGCGCCGAGTGCGGTCTTGTGTATTTCCTTGTGCGGCGGTGTCGCCGTGATGCCGCAAAGCAGGATCTTCTCCAGGCGGAATGCATCGGCCGTGCGAAAGATCGATCCAATATTGTTGAGGCTCCTGATGTCGTCAAGCACCAAGGTGAGCGGTGTCTTGGGCGCCTGCTTGAATTGGTCGGGCGAAAGCCGGCCCAACTCGCTGTTTTCCAGTTTACGCATAAAATAAAAAAGCTCCTCCGTGGAGAAGCTTTCGCGATTGTGTTTGTGAAATTAGCTTTTTTGTGGCGCGGCCTTCACTTCCTCGCCCTGTACGTTGCCTTTGATGGTAAGCGTCTTGGCGGTTTCCGAAGCATTGGTGGTCACCGTCACGGTCTTGCTGAAGGGACCTACGCGGTTAGTGTCATACTTCACGCCGATCACGCCTTTCTGGCCGGGCATGATGGGCTCGGTTGGTTTGGTGGGGACCGTGCAGCCACAAGATCCTGTAGCGTTTGTGATGATCAGTGGCTTGTTGCCATTGTTGGTGAAAACGAACTCGCGTTTCCCCTCGGCGCCTTTCTGGATCGTTCCGTAGTCGATGGTCTCCGAGTCGAACATGATCCCGGGGCCTTCCACTTTGGGAGCGGCCTCGGTTTTAGTGGCCGGTGCGGCTTTCTTTGCTGGTTTTGCAGCCTGGGCATTCGCCGCCGTGATGCCAAAACAGGCTACCAGTGCAAACAGGGCTATTTTCTTCATCGTAATTTTTGTTATTTGGAAGCAAATCTATAAAAAAATCGAACGGACGGGTATTAAAAATCCTAAAAATAATTTAAAAAAATTGGTTTGGGCTTGGGCGTAAAATCTTAAATTCGCCCGAGTTACAAAAATAAACCGATCGATTTTGGCGAAGGAAAAAACGGCAAAGGAAACGCCGCTGATGAAGCAGTACAACGAGATCAAGCACAAGTATCCCGATGCGTGCCTCCTATTTCGCGTCGGTGATTTTTACGAAACTTTTGGCGAGGATGCAGTGCGCGCCTCCAAAATATTGGGCATCATTTTGACCAAGCGCGGCGCAGGATCGGAAAGCGAGACCGAGCTCGCCGGATTCCCGCACCATTCGCTCAATACCTATCTGCCCAAGTTGGTCAAGGCCGGGCTTCGCGTGGCGATCTGCGACCAGCTGGAAGACCCCAAGATGACCAAGACCATCGTCAAGCGCGGCGTCACCGAGCTTGTCACGCCGGGCGTGTCGCTCAACGATGAGGTGCTTCAGTCAAAATCCAACAATTTCCTCTCGGCGGTTTTCTTTGGAAAGAAGTCGCTGGGAATTTCCTTTCTGGACGTTTCTACGGGTGAGTTCCTGACCGCGCAGGGCGATTCCGAATACATCGACAAGTTATTGCAGAATTTTTCGCCCAGCGAGATTCTGGTCTGTAAACAGCAAAAGGCCCGGTTCAGGGAAACTTTTGGTGAGCGTTACCACAGTTTTTTCCTGGACGATTGGGTTTTCGCTACCGATTTCGCGAACCAGTCGCTGAATGCGCATTTCGGGACCACCTCGTTGAAGGGTTTCGGGATCGATGACCTGGAAGACGGCATCATCGCATCGGGTGCGGTGCTGCATTACCTTTCAGAAACACGGCATGACCGGCTCGCTCACAGTTCTTCCATCGGACGGATCCTCCGGGATCAATATGTGTGGATGGACCGGTTTACGATCCGTAACCTTGAACTCTATCATTCGTTCAATCCCAACGCCGTCACGCTTCTGGACGTCATTGACAAAACGATATCGCCAATGGGCGGCCGGCTCCTGAAAAGATGGCTTGCGCTTCCGCTCAAGGACATTCCACAAATCAGGGAAAGGCATGAGGTCGTGTCCTGGCTGATGGAAAATCGCGACGACCTGGAAGCGGTGAGGGGCCAAATCAGGCGCATCTCCGACCTGGAGCGGCTCATCTCCAAGGTCGCGACTGGAAGAGCCGGGCCGAGGGAAATTGTCATGCTCAAGGAATCGCTCGACGCCATCATCCCGATAAAGGAACTGGCGACCTCGTCAGGACAGGTCTCGGTCAAGGCTTTGGGCGGCAAACTGAACGGCTGCGAACTTTTGCGCGAAAAGATTGGGACGACGCTCAATGCCGATGCGCCCGTGGCCATTTCCAAGGGCGGGGCCATCGCGACCGGAATCGATGCCGAGCTGGACGAATTGCGAAAAATCGCTTTTTCGGGAAAGGAATACCTCGAGGAAATCGAGGCGCGCGAATCTCAACGCACGGGAATCTCGTCGCTGAAAATTTCGTTCAACAGTGTCTTCGGATATTACATCGAGGTCCGCAACACGCATAAGGACAAGGTTCCGGCAGAGTGGATCCGCAAACAAACGCTGGTCAATGCCGAGCGGTACATCACCGAGGAACTCAAGGATTACGAGGCGAAAATCCTTGGCGCCGAGGAAAAGATCCACAAACTGGAATCGGAACTTTTTGACAGCCTGATCGCGTGGATTGCCACCTATATCAGGCCGGTGCAGGAAAACGCGGCACTGGTCGCCCGGCTGGATTGCCTGTGCTCCTTTGCCAGGCTTGCCATTGAAAACGGCTACACATGCCCCACCATGACCGATGGCCACGACCTTGAAATCGTTGAAGGGCGCCATCCAGTCATTGAAAAGCAGCTTCCCGTCGGTACGCCCTATATCGCCAACGACGTATTGCTTGACCGCGAATCCCAGCAGATCATCATGATCACGGGTCCAAACATGTCAGGTAAATCGGCGATTTTGAGGCAGACTGCGCTCATTGTCCTCTTGGCACAGATGGGAAGTTTCGTTCCTGCA
>SXQR01000264.1 GCA_005792865.1 Flavobacterium sp.
GTCCAGTTCCGATTTCATTTCGGCACGGAGCTCCTCATCGAGCAAATCGGTCTTTGAGATCACGAGCAACCGCTGCTTGTCCAGCATTTCGGGGTTGTACTTCTCGAGTTCGTTGAGCAGGATCCTGTATTCGCCCGCAATGTCATCGGCGTCCGCTGGCACCAGGAAAAGCAGCGTCGAATTGCGCTCGATGTGGCGCAGGAAGTAATGACCAAGGCCTTTGCCCTCGGCTGCGCCCTCAATGATGCCGGGAATGTCGGCAATCACGAAGGAGCGGTAATCACGGTAATTGACGATGCCCAAATTTGGCTTCAGTGTCGTAAAAGGATAATCGGCGATTTTCGGCTTTGCGGAGGTCAGCACCGAAAGCAGCGTTGACTTGCCGGCATTGGGGAAGCCCACCAAGCCCACGTCTGCCAAAACCTTAAGCTCCAAAACGATATCCCTTTCCTCCGGAGGCAAACCCGGCTGCGCATAGCGCGGGGTCTGGTTGGTCGAGCTGCGGAAGTGCCAGTTGCCCAGGCCGCCCTTGCCGCCCTTGGCCACGATTTTTTTCTCGCCGTGTTCGGTAATCTCAAACAACACCTCGTTGGTGTCCTTGTCACGCACCACGGTCCCCAGCGGAACCTCGATGAACTTATCCTCGCCGTCGGCCCCGGTTGAGCGGTCACCGCCCCCGTCGCCGCCATGTCCGGCCTTGATGTGACGGGCAAACTTCAAATGAAAAAGTGTCCAGAGTTCTTTGTTTCCTACCAGATAGACATGACCGCCACGACCGCCGTCGCCGCCATCGGGACCGCCTTTCTCGATGAATTTCTCCCGGTGAAGGTGTGTCGAACCACGCCCTCCCTTTCCGGAGGCGACATATATTTTTACGTAGTCTACAAAATTTCCTTCTGTCATTTAAGTCGTCAGTTGTCAGGTGTCAGTTGTCAGCAAGCTGCAAGTGATTCCCTATATTACCTCAATTATCGTTGTCCTCTTTGTCCAATGATTTCACCAGGACCTTGTCGATCTTGACGCCGTCCATATCCAGCACCTCAAGTTCGAATCGGTTCCAGGTGAGTTTCTGGCCTTCCTTTGGGATAAAGGAAAGTTCGGTCATGATGAGCCCGCTAACGGTCGTCACTTCATAATCGTTGATGAGCTCGTCCAGCTCAAAATACGTGAGGAAGTCGTGCAGGGAGTAATGCCCGTCCACGATCCAGGTGCCATCTTCGCGCGCGATAAGCTGGAAATCCTCCTTATAAAATTCGGACGCATCGCCAACAAGCGCCTCCAAAATGTCATTTAAAGTGATGATGCCCTGGAAATCTCCGTATTCGTCCGAAACGAAAGCGTAGTGGATCCCGCTCGTCTTGAAATTCTCCAACGCCTTGTAAGCCGTGGTCTGCTCCATGATGAAAGGCGCCTCGGTCATGATTTCGGCGAGGTTGAAATTCTCGTTCTCGAAATGCGAAAAGATGCTCTTGAGGTTCACCACGCCCACGATGTCGTCATAATTTTCGCCATAGACCGGATATACCGAGTGCAGTTCCTTGATCATGAGTTCCTTTACGTGGGCCTTATCGGCGTTGACGGGCAGGAAGACCACCGATTTGCGGTGCGTCATGAGCGAATTTACTTTCCGGTCTCCGATGTGGAACACGCGCTCCACGATGTCCTGCTCGATTTCCTGTACCTCGCCCCCTTCCGTACCTTCCTTGATGATGGCCTTGATTTCCTCCTCGGTGATCTTGCCGTCGGTCGAAGGCTTGATCATCATGATCTTGAGCAGGAACTCGGTGGAGTGCGTGAGGAGCCAGATGAAGGGCGCCGCGACGACAGAGACAAATTGCATCGGGAACGCCACCAGTTTCGCGATCTTCTCGGGGTAATTGAGCCCGATCCTCTTGGGAAGCAATTCGCCCAGAACCAGGGAAAAAAACGTCAGCGCGACCACCACGATCGTGACCGAAACCGACTCGGCGTAAGGCCTGATGGATTCAAACTGTTCGAGGTACAACTTGACATCGCCCTTGATCTTGTCGCCCGAGAAGATACCCGTCAGGATACCGATCAGCGTGATCCCGATCTGGACGGTCGATAAAAACTTATTGGGCGAATTGGCAAGGTCAAGTGCGGTTTTTGCGCTTGCGTTGCCCTTTTTGGCAGCGGTTTCAAGGCGGTTCTTCCGTGCCGAAATCAGGGCGATTTCAGACATCGAAAAGACGCCGTTGAGCAGGATCAGGAAAAATATTAAGGCTATCTCCATAGTTAAACGGCCAGCCCGTCAATCACCGAACTGAGGCGTTCGGTAATGCCGGATATCGGGCCAATCCCGTCCACCGGGTAGTATTTCTTTTGTTTGGTATAATAATCAATTAGCGGAGCTGTCTTCTCGTTGTATTCCTGATAGCGGATGCGGATCTTGTCCTCGTCCTGGTCATCGGGCCGGCCGCTTGTCTTGCCGCGTTCGAGCAGGCGCTTCACCAGGATGTCATCGTCGGCCTCCAATGCAATGGTCGCGGTGACTTCCCAGCCTTTTGTCGCGAGGAACGCATCGAGCGCCTCAGCCTGGGCAATCGTGCGCGGAAACCCGTCAAAAAGAAAACCGCTGGTATCGGGATTTTTTTCTACCTCGGCCTGCAGCATGCTGATGGTAAGCGAATCCGGTACAAGTTCGCCATTGTCCATGAATGCGCGTGCCTGACGGCCCAGGGGGGTGTCATTTTTCAGGTTGTACCGGAAAACGTCCCCGGTTGAAATATGGGTCAGATTGTATTTCTCCTTGAGGAATTCGGCCTGCGTTCCCTTGCCGGCACCGGGTTTTCCAAATAAAACGATGTTGATCATTAGGTTTTTATTGCAATTGGTAAACTTCGGGGATGTTTCGGCCCAGCCCGTCATAGTCAAGACCGTAGCCCACGATGAATTTGTTCGGGATGCGGATGCCGATGTAGTCGATTTTAATGTCCTTCCTGTAGGCCTCGGGCTTGAAGAAAAGCGTCGCGATCTTTAGTCGTTTGACGCCCTGGTCCTTGAAAAGCGCCTTGAGCACCTCAACCGTATTGCCGGTGTCGACGATATCCTCGAAAACGACAACCGACCGCCCCGAAAGGTCCTGGTTGAGCCCGATCAGCTCCTTCACCTCGTGCGTGGTCTGCGTACCTTCGTATGAAGCGAGTTTGATGAAACTCACCTCGCACGGGCCTTTGTAATGTTTCATGAAATCCGACACGGCCATGAACGCGCCATTGAGCACCCCGATGAAAACGGGTACCTCGTCGGCAAAGTCGTCGGAAATGTGCGCGGCCATCTCGGCAAGGGCAAAATCTATTTCTTCAGCTGATATGAACGGGACAAATGTCTTGTCGTGTAGCTGTATCGCCATTTGTATCGATATAATGTGCAAATATACTGAATTTGAATACCGGGGCACATTAAAGATAGAATATTCCCGCGTCGGTACCAAGCAATGTGAATCAAATTCCAAGACCTTGATGAAGCGGCCGAAACGCGATTTTTTTGCTAACTTCAAAAAAAAATCGATGCGCATCCCAACATTTCTCTTTCTGTTTTTCTGCTATTGGGGATGGGCACAGGATCCGGCGCGCGAACTTCCGGAGATCGTCATTACGGCAACACGCCTCTCCGACAGCACCGCAAGCGCCCCGCTATCGGTCATTGTTGTTGAACCCCGCGACCTTGCGCGCACCGGTTACGCCGATATCAGCCCTGCGGTCAATGCCGTTCCCGGTGTGCTCATGCAGTCGGGAAGCCTAAACACCAGCCGGATCTCGGTGCGCGGGATAGGGGCCAGGACACCGTTCGGGACCAATAGGATCAGGGCCTTTTACGGGCCGATTCCCCTGACTTCGGGCGACGGTGAGACCACGATCGAGGACCTAGACATCGAATCGCTGGGCCAGATTGAATTCGTACGGGGGCCGAGGGCAAACGTATACGGCGCGGGTCTTGGCGGCGCGATCCTGATTTCGCCTGCCATTCCCGGAAATGCAGTTCGCAGTGAGGTCTCCACCACCCATGGATCGTATGGGTTGCAAAAGGGAACGTATGCCGTGTCCGCACGCAATATCGGCATCAGCTATCATCACTTATCGTCCGATGGCTGGCGGCAAAACAGCGGGTACCGTCGCGAAGGCACCACCATCACCACTCAACTGGCCGCCGGAAAAAACGGACGGATCCTTGCGCTGGGCAACTTCACGTCGGTCAAGGCGTTCATCCCAAGTTCGCTCAACGCGCAGACCTTTGACAACGACCCCCGAAGCGCAGCCCCCACCTGGTTGGCGGCAAAGGGTTTCGAGCAATACCGCTCCTGGATGGCCGGTGCGGCCTACCAAAGAGATTCGGGAAAGATCAGGCCCGCGCTATCGGTATTTGTTTCGGGAAAGAATGCCTATGAGCCTCGACCGTTTGACATCCTGGACCAACAAAGCATCGCCTGGGGCGCAAGGGGCGAAATCCAATCCAAATTGGGGGATAACAAGCACGATTGGCGTGTGCGGATTGGCGCCGAGTATTTTGGCGATCGGCTTGACCAGGTCAATTTCGAGAATCTATACGCCCAAAATAACGGAAATGGCTCGTTACAGGGATCGGAAATCGCCTCCTCCGTTCAGGCGCGAAGCATGATCAACGGCTTTGCGCAGGCCACGGCTACCTTTGGCAGTTGGAACCTGCAGGCCGGATTCAATGTAAATGCCTCGCGGTTTGTAAATGTGTCCGATAATGCGCGGATCAATTTCAGCCCGGTGTGGTCGCCGGAGGCCGCGCTTTCGCGCAAAATTTCCCCGGGCATGGTCTATGTTTCGGTGGGAAAGGGTTTTTCGATGCCTTCGGTCCAGGAGTCTCTTGACGCCGCAAGGAACTTCAACAAAATACTTGTTCCCGAAACCGGAATCAATTATGAAGCGGGCACGAAACTTAATTTATTTGGGCGTCGCCTGCGCATCGAGACCGCGTTTTTCTGGATGGACGTTCGCAATTTGCTCGTCGCCCGTCGCATTGCCGACGACCAATACGTGGGCATCAATGCAGGCCGGACCTCGCATCGGGGTTTGGAATTCTTTACCCAATACGAGCCACACCCAGCAGGTCATATCCAATTCTCGGCATTTGTTTCAGGCAGCGCCGGACGTTTTGAATTCTCCGAATTTGTGGACCAAAAGGTTGACTATTCAGGAAATCGGCTCACCGGCGTGCCATCGTCCAAATTTGCGGCCGGCCTCAATGTGAACCACCTTTCCGGCTTATATGCAGCGGCAGATGTCCTCTATGTGGACCGGGTGCCTGCAAATGACGCCAACACCGTTTATGCAGATTCCTACCGAACGTTTCACGCACGGTTGGGATGGTCCAAATCGATTTTTGAGGGACTTACTTTCGACTTCGCGGCCGGGATGTCGAATTTGGGCAATGAAAAATATGCCGCAATGGTGCAGGTAAACGCGCTCGCCGCGCCCGGTCAGCAACCGCGATACTTCTATCCCGGAATGCCGGCCCAAATCTACACCCATTTAAGAATTGTTTATCTCATTTCAAAATAATCGGGAAATCAGTTCATTAGCTAATTTATTTAACGTAACTTTAAGGTCCTTTTTATTTTCCGATGGCCGAGCAGCTCAAGATATTGTATGCCGATGACGATCCGGACGACCTGAATTTCTTTAGGGACGTTGCGGGAAGCATTGACCCGCCCATACTCTTGTCCACGCACGATGAAGGCGAAGACCTGTTGAGGGAACTTCGGGATTCGGATCCCGACCACGAGATCGTGTTTCTTGACCTGAACATGCCCGGAAAGGACGGATTTGACATCCTCCGTGAGATCCGGACCATCCGGGGACTGGAAAAAGTGCCGGTAGTGATCCTCTCCACCACTAGCGATGCTAAAAGCGTCAGCCGCTGCCTGAAGTACGGGGCAAATTTCTACATGCAGAAGCCCACGACCTTTTCGGCGCTTAAAAAATCCATCGAGGAAGCGATCGCCATCGATTACAGTACTTTTCGGCCTTCAAAAAAGAATTTCCTGTATAGAAATCCCTCAAACCGGAACGTTGTCTTTTGAACCCGGAATTTGCTTCTTTTGTCGCCAACAGCAATGCACACCGGCACAGGCGTGATGCCAATGCCGCCCGTGCGCTTGACGATCCCACTGCCCTAGAAACCCTTTTCATGCTCGCGACCGATCCGCAAGCCGAAGGCCGCTTGCAGGCGTGGTGGGCACTGGAACTCGTGGCCGAGAAAAACCTGGCGATCCTGTTGCCGCGGCTTGGCGAGTTAGTCCATGCGATGGAGGGGCTCAAAATCGATGGTGCGATCCGTTCGGCGTCGCGCATCTGCATGCTTTATTGTCAAACCTGCCCTGGCGATTTGCCGCCCCGGATGACCTTGCAATTGCGTGACCTCTGCCTTGAATGGCTTGTGGGCGATCACAAGGTTGCGGCCAGGGCTTATGCGGCACGCGCGCTGTTCGAGCTAAGCCAGGGCGACCCGCAACTTCGTGGTGTATTGAGGGAAATCCTCGAGCAGGATTATCCGCGGTATTCCAGCGCTTACAAGGCAATGGCACGTGACCTCATTTCCCGGATTCGCTCCGGCAAAGGCTGATTTACAAAAACTTTAATAGTCCAACCCGACGCGTATGCGTAAATTGGATATAAAATTAAAGTCATGGAAACCAACGAAGAAAATTACAGCCGCCGCGGCATGCGAGAAGGGCATCCGGGCAATATCAACCCCAATGAGGCCGGCATGACCCCGCCCTCCAAGAACGTGAAGCAACTTGACAGGGAAGATATTGATGCGAGTGGCCTGGGACGTGATACCAGCTACAAACAGGCGGAGGAATTCATCGCCGACCCGATCTCACAATCCAGCGAAAGCCCGGGATTTCACGAAGCGCAAAAGAAGCTCACCGACACCGAGGACGAAATGCGCCTGGACCACCGCGACCCCTCCAACAGCATCGAGGACTGGGATGCCGAGAAGAACAACTCGGGACGTCACAAATAAAAAAATCGCGACCTTTCGATTGCGATTTGTGCCCTGGACTGGACTCGAACCAGCACACCCAGAAGGCGCTGCGACCTGAACACAGTGCGTCTACCAATTTCGCCACCAGGGCATTCAGGACTGCAAAAGTAGAACTAATTTTGGAAAGTGAAACCTTTTCAAACAATATTTTTATTGGCCCTCGAGCAGTGCCCTTAACCGGTCAAGGCTCTTTTCCCAGCCCTCGCGCGATGCCGCGGCGGCCTGCAGATGTTCTGGCCTGGCTTTGAGCAATTTGTACCTGAGATCCACAATCGTCCTTCTCTCATTTACTGAAAAAGTAACCGCAATGCTGCATTCAAATCCATAATCGCCGCCGGGCACCGGGAATGTCGCCAGCGTAAAGGCGATGTGGTCATGCGGGTCCACGATGCTGAAATTCCCAACAACGGGATACCGTGTCCCGTCGGACGATTGCATCACGATCCGAAGCAATCCGCCCGGCTGCGGGTCAAGGGCACATTCCATAACGGGATGCGAATCCGGTCCAAACCATTTGGAAAACATGGCCTCATCGGTGAATGCGGCGAAAACCTTTTTCTTATCGGTTTCAAAATGTCGCAACAATGCAAATTCGTCGTGGCTCATAACCTTGTGCTGAGTTCCCTGATCTTCAGGAGGGCCCGCTCCCATGCACGTGCCATCGTGTCACAGAATTCGGCTCCCATGTCACACTCAACCAACAGTTGGGTTCGCGGCCCGTTTCCCTTTAGCCGGTAAACTTCCTGGGCGCCCTGGACGTCGTGTGCATGGTCGCTCTCATAATCCTCCCTTCCCCGCATCACGATGCCCTCATATTCAATCGAGAGCAGTTCATGCGTGC
Organism: Flavobacterium sp.; assembly: GCA_005792865.1. GTDB lineage: Bacteria > Bacteroidota > Bacteroidia > Flavobacteriales > Flavobacteriaceae > Flavobacterium. Next base: position 7,883 of record SXQR01000264.1, read on the forward strand.
GCTTCTCGACGATCCGGCCCACGAGCCCCGTCTGCGAACCGTCGGTAAACAAAGCCTTGCTTCCCAGCATCCAATCGCTTTCAGGATGCGACCCACGGCTGAACACCGAATACCAGATGCGCGTGAACCGTTCGTCAAACAAGACCTTCCAAACTTTCTCCCTTGGCGCATCGATCCAAATGGACTTGCGCAGCGTTTTCATTCGTTCCATAATCATAACTGTTTGGCAGACATAAAGATAGTATAATTTTAATTGCTGACAACCGATCACTCACGAGTGATGGCTGACATCTCGAAGCTGACAGCTAATGACTAATCCCCGTCTTTAATTACCTTTGCGCAAACAACACCTCATGAACTTTTTTTCATCCGACTTCACACTCGGCATCCTGGGCGGCGGGCAGCTCGGGAAGATGCTCCTGGCCGAGACCCGGAAGTTTGACATCCGGACACATGTGCTCGACCCGTCGCCCGATGCACCGTCGGCGATTGCGTGCAACAAATTTGCGGTTGGCAGCCTCATGGACTACCAAACCGTCCTGGAGTTTGGGCGCGGCGTGGACATCCTGACCATCGAGATCGAACACGTCAACGTCGATGCGCTCGAAGCGCTGGAACGCGAGGGAAAAAAGGTTTACCCGTCGGCATCCACCCTTCGCGCCATCCAGAACAAGGCGCGGCAAAAGCAGTTTTACATGGACAATGGCATTCCGTGCCCGCCGGCGAGGATTTACAAGAGCCTTCGGGAATTGATGGTTGATTTCATGGATGGCAGCCTCAAAGTGCCGTTTGTTTGGAAAAGCACCGAATTCGGTTACGACGGCAACGGCGTTCGCGTGGTGCGGGAAGCCCGGGATTTGCAGGGCCTCCCTGACCAGGAGTGCATGGCGGAGGAACTCGTGGAATTTGACATGGAACTCGCGGTGATCGTCGCGCGCAATTCGGTAGGCGACACCCTCACCTATCCCGTGGTCGAGATGGAATTCCACCCCACGGCCAACCAGGTCGAATACGTGATCTGCCCCGCCAGGATAGACGACGACATCGCCGTGAAAGCACGGGCCCTGGCGCTGGAAGTCTCGCAAAAATTTGCACATGTCGGCCTGCTCGCCGTAGAGATGTTCCTTACCCGCGACCACAAGATCCTGGTCAACGAAGTGGCCCCGCGGCCGCACAATTCCGGGCATTATACCATTGAGGCCAGCTACACTTCGCAGTTTGAAAACCACCTCCGCGCGATTCTGGGGCTGCCGCTGGGCGCGACCGAGAGCAAGGCCGCGGCCGTGATGGTCAACCTTGTGGGTGCCGAAGGCCATTCGGGGAACGTCATCTACGAGAACATAGACAAGATCCTCGCGCTCGATGGCGTGACGCCTCACATCTACGGCAAACGGCAAACGCGCCCCTTTCGCAAGATGGGACATGTGACCATCGTTCGGCCGGAGCTCGCATCGGCACGTGAAATCGCCCAAAATGTCAGGCAGACAATCCGCGTAATTGCGTAACTTAGGACCAAAATTCAATTGAGCATGGGCAAAGTAGCCATCATCATGGGCAGCATTTCAGACATGCCGGTGATGCAGGAGGCGGTCGAGATACTGGCCGGCTTCGGCATTGATACCGAGGTAGACATCGTGTCGGCGCACCGCACTCCCGAAAAACTCTTCGACTTTTCAAAAAATGCGCACGCGCGCGGGATCAGCGTCATCATCGCGGGAGCGGGCGGCGCGGCCCATCTGCCCGGAATGGTAGCCTCGATGTCGCCGTTGCCCGTCATTGGCGTGCCGGTAAAATCGAGCAATTCCATCGATGGCTGGGATTCCATCCTGTCCATCCTGCAGATGCCAGGCGGCGTTCCGGTGGCAACCGTTGCCCTCAATGGAGCGAAGAATGCGGGAATCCTGGCGGCCCAGATACTGGGAAGTGCAGATCCAGACATCCTCGCACGCATATCGGCATACAAGGAAGGGCTCAAGTTGAGCGTGACCCAGTCGGCCGAAGGCCTTAAAAACAAGTAGAACAATCAGAAGCCTTTTCCTGCTGTCCGCTGTATCTTTTGGCGTGCTGACGCCGCCAAAAGGATGCCGCTTCCATCAGGGCTAGGGCAATCAATATCCTATGGAAATCCTCACCAAACCCTTTGCCACGCCACACGGAACGGCTCCCTTTTCAAAGATCGCGACCCCTGACTTCAAGCCGGCGTTTGAGCATAACATCGCTGCCGCGCGCAGGGAAATAGACGCCATCACCACCAATCCCGAGCCGCCCACATTCGAGAATACCATCGAGGCGCTCGAGTATTCAGGCCAGGAACTGGACCGGCTCTCAAGCATCTTCTTCAACCTCAACTCGGCCGAGACCAATGACGAGATCCAGCGGATCGCGCAGGAAGTTTCGCCCCTGCTCACCGCCTTTGGCAATGACATTTCCCTCAACGCCGAACTCTTCGCGCGGGTCAGGCAGGTGTATGACCAACGTGAAAAACTTTCACTGGACCCTGAACAAGCGATGCTCCTTGAAAAAAAGTACAAGGGATTTGCCCGAAACGGTGCGCTGCTGCCGGAGGACAAGAAAACGCGGCTTCGCGAGATCGACGCAGAACTTGCAAAGCTCAAGCTGACCTTTGGCGAAAACGTCCTGGCGGAGACCAACGATTACCGCCTGCACATCACCAATGAACCGGACCTTGCCGGACTGCCCGAGGGAACAATCGAGGCCGCACGCGCCCTCGCGCAACAGGAGGGAAAGGAAGGCTGGATCTTCACGCTGGATCACCCCAGCTACATTCCCTTCGTGACCTACGCCGACAACCGCGAGCTGCGGCGCGAGATCACGGTTGCCGCCGGGAAGAAGGCCTTCCGGGGCAACCAACACGACAATTCGCAGATCGTCCTGCAGATTGCCAGGCTGCGCCATGAACGCGCCAATTTGCTCGGCTATGAAACGCATGCGCATTTCGTGCTGGAGGAACGCATGGCCCAGAACCCCGATACCGTGAAATCTTTTCTATCGGCGCTCCTGGAAAAGGCCAAGCCGGCCGCCCAACGCGAATTTGCCGAACTTGCCCAATTTGCCGATGACCGGGACGCGATCTCTCAACTCCAGAAGTGGGACGGCGGTTACTACTCGGAGAAGCTGAGGCAAAAGCTTTTCGATCTAGATGAAGAACAGCTCAAACCCTATTTTAAGTTGGAAAACGTGTTGGACGGTGCCTACGAGGTCGCAAGGAGGCTCTTCGGGCTTCAGTTCCGGGAGGTTTTCAATATCGACAAGTACCACGAGGACGTTCGGACTTTTGAGGTGCTCGGCCCCGACGGCGGGCTCACCGCCATTTTCTACGCCGATTTCTTTCCTCGCAAGGGAAAGCGCAACGGTGCGTGGATGACGTCGTTCAAACCGCAGTACCGCAAAAACGGCATCGATGAGCGGCCGCATGTTTCCATCGTCTGCAACTTTACCAAACCCACGCCTACCAAACCGTCGCTTTTGACCTTCAACGAGGTCACGACGCTTTTCCACGAATTTGGCCACGCCCTTCATGGCATGCTCGCCGACACGAAATATCCTTCACTTTCAGGGACTTCGGTGTACTGGGATTTTGTGGAACTGCCCAGCCAGATCATGGAAAACTGGTGTTACCAGCCCGAGGCGCTGGCACTGTTCGCGACGCATTACCAAACGGGTGAGGTGATTCCGCAGGAATTTATCGACAAAATCAAGAAAAGCGCAAATTTCCAGGAGGGCATCGCCACGATGCGGCAACTGAGCTTTGGGATGCTGGACATGGCTTACCACGCGGCAGATCCTTCCGGTATTGAGGATGTGAAGGATTTTGAACTCAAGGCTTTCGAACCCACCGCACTTTATCCGGACGTGCCCGAGAACTGCATGAGTACCTCGTTCTCCCATATTTTCCAAGGCGGCTATTCGTCGGGATATTACAGCTATAAATGGGCAGAGGTCCTCGACGCCGATGCTTTTGAATACTTTGAGCAGGAGGGGATATTCGATCCGGCGGTCGCCAAAAGTTTCAGCGACAACATCCTCTCGCGAGGCGGGACCGAGAAGCCGATGGAACTTTACAAACGCTTCCGCGGCCAGGAGCCAAAACCCGATGCGCTTTTGCGCCGTGCGGGGCTCCTTTAAAGCTTGACGAATTTTCCGTAATACAACTCGGCCCCCGTCGTGCCTTTGATGAGATAAATTCCCGCCTGCAGCGCGCTTACATCCAAAGTGTGCGCAACCCCGGATTGGCGCAAAACCGCCTGCCCCGCCATATTGGTGACTTCGACCGTTCTAAATTGGGTATCGAGTGAGAACGTCAAAACATCGGCGACCGGATTTGGGGTGATGGCCAATGGCATGCCTCCCGCAAAATGCGTATTGGCCAATGTCGTTCCGTAATTCTCGCGGCTGTTAGACGGTTTTACCCGAAAATACTGCGTCACGCCCGAAATGACCGGCGTGGTGATGGACGTCGCATTTGGCCCGACACCTTTCAGCGCGACAAAGGGCCCCGTGGGCGAAGTTGCATTCTCAATGATATATCCGGTCTCCAGCGTCGAATTGTCGGTCCATGAAACCGTTATCACCGAACCAGAAATCACCGCGGTAACGTTTGACGGTGCCGGCTGGACGGTCTCGGGGGCATTGAGGCTAAAACCAAATCCCGAATCGACAAGCATATAGCCGTCCTGGATACGTCCCATCTGTCCGGTCGAAAACGAGAAGGGAGCACATTGCGTGTGGTATCCCATGTAGTTCTTGATGTGCGGCGTGAAGGAGTCGAAATTGGCATCGGTCACGGTTCCCGTGTACAGGCAATTGCCCGAGACATTGCCACCGTTTCCATTGCCGTAGGGGTCGGCGTGGGTGTCACACAGGAAATCCCCGGCCGTGGAGCAATTGGCAGACAATCGCGGCGGCACCTCGGCCGTGCGGGTGACGAGTTCACGGTTGGCGATCGTCGTGCTCGCCGAGTTGTTGAACGTGTGCCGCAGCGTGAAGTAGTGCCCCATCTCGTGGATGAAAGTGCGCTCGTTGTCCACCTGTATGGCACGCAGGTACATCCGGTTATAGGGCTGCGCGGATGGGCCGACAAACGAATATCCGCCCACCGTGTTCCCATTATTGTATACCGTGCCCTGGATATAGACGTTTATGGCGTTCGAGGCGCCGTACGTGGCATGGAAATTTTCATTTTCGGTATCGGTCTGCAGGCCGTTGAAGAAATAGGTGTCCGGATAAAGTGAAAAAGACGTCCCCGAAAAATAGAACTGCAGGTTCATGTTGCGGTATTCGCGGTTGAGCTTGGCCAATGCGCTGTTGATCGCGATTGGATTGAGATAACCGGTGGAGTCCGAGTTCCCGAATACGTGCATCTTCAATGCGACGTAGGTCAGCGTGGGAAGCGGCAGGTAATCGGCAGACTTTAGTTGCGCGATGGCCTGTTGGCGAATGAGTTCGGACTCATACGATTCGTCACCCACGCCGCAAGGCAGCTCCTGGCCATAGGTGGACAAAACGAAAATGGAAAAGGCAATTTGAAGTAGTGATCTCATGTTGATTTATCTGCCGACAAACGTAAGCTATTTATTGGCAAATAATTAACGGCAATCACATTTTCAACATGATAACCAGGAAATACCATGCTATAGGGATGGCTTCGGCCCAAAACGCAGAATAATATCGGCTTCGTTTCTCGTGTGCTCCCAAAAGAAATGCCCCAGCCAAAAGTACCAAGAGGAGATTGGCGGTCCACTGCCTCTCCGGCGCCACCGATTGCAGCAGTTCCAACAGGAAGAAAACCAGCAGGAGTGAAATTCCCAGCCACTTGGTTGCGCGGACCCCGATTTGTTGCGGAACCGTCTGCAATAGCGGATCGTCCTTTTCCAGGTCCACAATTTCAAAAACCAGGATCAGGACGAAAATCAATATAAAACGTTGGAGGCACTTGAACCAGAAATCGGCAGTAAAGGCCATACCGGCATCAAGCAAGGGAAGCGCCACCGTCACGCCTACCCAGCAGAGCGCCACGATATAGATCTTGACGCCTGCCCAATTGCGTGCATTGCGGCGGTTGGGGAAAAACGGTAGTGTATAGAGTACCGTCAACGCTGCAAAAATGGCGGTCGCTGCCTGCGCGGCCAAACCGATATCCAGGAAATGGCAGCCCGCAAGGACAAGGGAAATGGCACTTACGGCAACCATCGAACCGGTCCAAGCGGTTAGGCGGACGGGCCCTCGAAGCACAAGGGTGTGATACTTGACAAAGTTGTATCCCGCCACAGTCGCAAAAAACGCAAACCCGGCCATCGCGTCATGCCCGTCGATGCCAAACATATGCTGGGTCATCTTCACCAGTGCAAAGACCGCGACGGCGACATGGAGGCTCGCGCCGATGTAAAAATCGAGGATGCGCTTAATGATGGACATATGCAAAGCTACTTGAAAGTCATCAGTCATGAGTCCTCAGTCATCAGTATGATTTTGTTCTACCCGCTCGTTTAGTGCTCTTATGACTTTAAGACCTTATGACATTTGACATTTGACATTCGTCAATTTACTTTACTTTTGTGGCTCTAAAACAACACGCTTCCCTTTTATGAAAACAGATGCTTTTGCCCTGCGGCACATCGGCCCGAGAGAATCCGATCTCGGCCATATGCTCAAAACTGTCGGCGCCGAATCACTTGAACAACTCGTCTACGAAACCCTTCCCGACGATATCCGCCTGAAATCTTCCCTGGATCTTGACCCCGCCATGACCGAATATGAGTATTTGGGCCACATCCAGCAATTGGGGCAAATGAACAAGATTTATAAATCATACATCGGACTGGGTTACCATCCGTGCATCGTGCCGGCCGCGATCCAGCGCAATATTTTTGAGAATCCGGGTTGGTACACGGCCTATACCCCCTACCAGGCCGAGATCGCACAGGGCCGACTCGAAGCGCTCCTGAATTACCAGACCACCGTCATCGAACTGACGGGCATGGAAATCGCCAATGCTTCGCTTCTTGACGAAGGTACCGCCGCGGCCGAGGCCATGGCGCTCCTTTTTGATGTCCGCACGCGCGACCAGAAGAAAAACAATGCGAACAAATTCTTTGTTTCACAGGAAATACTGCCGCAGACACTATCGGTTTTGCAGACGCGCAGCACGCCCATCGGAGTGGAGCTCGTGATCGGCAACCATGAGGAATTTGACTTTGCCGACGATTTTTTTGGCGCGATCCTGCAATATCCCGGCAAGTACGGGCAGGTACACGATTATGCATCGTTCATTTCCACGGCCAAGGCCAAGGATATCAAGACCGCGGTTGCCGCCGACATCCTTTCGCTGGTGATGCTCACGCCTCCGGGTGAAATGGGTGCCGATGTTGTGGTGGGCACGACGCAGCGTTTCGGGATCCCGATGGGATACGGGGGACCGCATGCCGCCTATTTCGCGACCAAGGAAGAATATAAGCGAAGCATGCCCGGACGCATCATCGGCGTGACCATCGACGCCAATGGAAACCGTGCGCTGCGGATGGCGCTCCAAACCCGCGAACAGCACATCAAGCGCGAAAAGGCAACTTCTAACATCTGTACCGCTCAGGTACTGCTGGCCGTCATGGCAGGGATGTATTCGGTTTACCATGGCCCGCAGGGGTTGCGGTACATCGCCTCGAAAGTCCATGCCTCGGCGGTCACGCTGGCCGACGCGCTCAACAAGATGGGGGTTTACCAGACAAATTCGGCGTTCTTTGACACTTTGCTCGTGAAGGCCGATGCGGCTTCGATCAAGAGGGTGGCCGAATCCCGCGGTGTCAATTTCCACTATCCCGACAGCGGTTCGGTGGCGATTTCGCTCAATGAAACCACTTCAATTGCCGACCTCAACGATATCCTGTCCATTTTTGGGGAAGTCGTCGTTAAGGATGGCGGCAAAGTCACCGAATTATCGGCCGAATCCAATATCGGCAACCTCAACCGTAGCTCTGAATTCCTTAAACACGAAGTCTTCAACAAACATCATTCGGAGACGGCCCTTATGCGGTACATCAAAATGCTCGAGCGCCGCGACCTGGCACTCAACCATTCGATGATTTCGCTGGGCTCATGCACGATGAAACTCAATGCCGCCGCCGAGATGCTGCCTCTTAGCATGCCGCAGTGGAACAGCATCCACCCATTCGCACCGCTGGACCAGGCAAAAGGATACCAGACCATGCTCAAAAAACTCGAGCAGCAACTCAACGTGATCACCGGTTTTGCGGGCACGACGCTCCAACCAAATTCCGGGGCGCAGGGTGAATATGCGGGATTGATGGTCATTCGCGCGTACCACGAATCACGCGGCGATTCGCACCGGAACATTGCCTTGATCCCGGCATCGGCACACGGTACCAACCCCGCCACGGCAACGATGGCCGGCATGCAGGTGATCGTGACCAAAACTTCCGAAAACGGCAATATCGATGTGGAGGACCTTCGCGAAAAGGCGATCAAGCACAAGGACAACCTGGCGTGCCTGATGGTGACCTATCCGTCAACGCACGGGGTTTTTGAATCGGCGATCCGGGAAATCACCAAGATCATCCACGACAACGGCGGACAGGTCTACATGGACGGCGCCAACATGAAC
>SXQR01000265.1 GCA_005792865.1 Flavobacterium sp.
CAGTTGCGGCAGTATTCGCTTTTGGATTTGCCAATGCTCAGGATGGTGACGGCGCTAAGTTCGGTATCAAAGCCGGTCTTAACATGTCGAATTTTACCGGTGATGTTGAGATCGATGGTGCTACCAGCTTCTACGTAGGTGGTCTTGTAGACCTTGCAATTTCGGAGAATTTCCACATTCAGCCGGAAGTATTGTATTCTATGGAGGGTGGTGATAACGCTAGCCTTAGCTTCCTGCGAATTCCAATTATGGCCAAATACTACGTAATGGAAGGGCTTAACCTGCAAGCTGGACCATCATTGGGTTTCAAAGTAGCCGCCGAAGATGATTTTACCGATGAAGTTACCAAGTCAATGGACCTTGGTATTGGAGTTGGTGCAGCTTACGAGCTACCGATGGGCCTTTTCTTCGATTTAAGATATACAATTGGACTTTCTAACATTGGAGACGAAGATGGTCTTCAAGAGTGGGGAGGAACTGGCGATGAGGAAATTAAAACGACTAATTTCCAAATCGGAGTAGGTTATCGTTTCTAAGAATTCCCGTATTTTAAGTTAAAGCCCTCCCCATGGAGGGCTTTGCTGTTTATAGGATTTCCATGATTCGTTGGACAGAACTGTTAAAATCGTGTAATGCCGGGGCTTAAGGCTTGGTTTATCTTTGCCGAAAACCAAAACGTTTTTATCATGAGAAAATTTATTATGACGGCGGCCGTGCTTTTTAGCCTGGCAGCCACTGCGCAATCTGAAGAGACTAAATTCGGCATCAAGGGCGGTGTGCAATTCACCAATTATTCCGGCGATGGCGATTGGAAAGGCAATACTGGCTTCTATGTTGGCGGACTGGCCGACGTGCCGATTTCCGGTGCGTTCCACATCCAGCCTGAACTCCTTATTTCAAAAGAGGGCGCAACGGGCGATACCGAATTGAACGATGTGGATTTCGGGACCACCTACATCCGGATACCGGTGATGTTCAAGTACTATGTGGCCCAGGGATTCAATATCCAGGCAGGTCCACAGGTAGCGTTCAGGATCGCGACGGTGGAAGATGCCGTTGAAGAGGCTACTAAAGGCACCGACATTGGCTTGGGCGTCGGCCTTGGTTATGACCTTGCCAACGGATTGTTGTTTGATCTTCGCTACAACCTTGGACTAACTTCGATTAGTGAGGTAGAGGAGGCAGACCTTATGAATACCGGCATCATGCTCGGCATTGGTTATAGGTTTTAATTTCCGCCAGCTTGTATAAAGTAAGCCCTTCCCGTTCCGGAAGGGTTTTTTTTATTGCCCGAAAAACCACTGGGACAGTCGTTTACAGACAAAATCTGCGCATAAATCTTAAAAAAATCATTAACAGGGTTTATCGTGTTATTTTTTTTCTACATTTGCTCCCGAATTTTAAAACAATCAAAAAATGAAAAAAGTTCTTTTATCAGCAGCAGCTTTGTTCGTATTCGGATTTGCCAATGCACAAGGTGACCCTGCTTCAGGTGCTGCACAAGGTGGTGGCGGAGATCTTGGTGGATGGGCTAAAGGCGATGTCTTTATGTCAGGTTCAGTTGGATACCGAGGAGAAAGCACAGGTGATGTTAAGTTCAACGAATTCAGCATCATGCCACGTGTAGGTTTCTTCGTGAGCGACAACATCGCAATTGGAGGTATGCTTGGATACAACGGCACTACTTCAGACGAGTTTGTTGATGTCCTTGATGCAGAAGCTGAAGTTAAGACCAACATGCTTACAATTGGAGCTTTCGGTCGTTGGTATGCAACTCCTGCTAACCAATTCTCTTTCTTCGCTGAACTTGGATTGAACTACAACACTCAGAACATGGAAGTTGAAGGAATCGACGAGGATATCAAAGCCAACGGTTTTGAGGTCGCCTTGACTCCAGGTGTTAACTACTTCATTTCTCCAAACTTCGCTTTGGAAGCTTCAATCGGCGTATTGAGCTACGAGACTTCAAAGCCGGATTTCGACGGTGCTGAGTCAACTGATTCATTTGCTATCGGTGTTAACCTTTCTCAAATCAACTTCGGAATTGTTTACAAATTCTAATGAAGATTTGATATAAAGCAAAAAGCCTCCCACTGGGAGGCTTTTTCAATTTGTGCCGGTTGCTAGAATTTATATCCTACGCCAATCTGGAACACGGAATTTTTTGAGTCCACGCCATCAAATACATCGGTCAGCCCGTAAATGTAACGGCCGGTGGCAAAAATACCCATTTCGGTCTGGAAAGAAAGTCCTCCCGCAATGCCAAGGGCAAATGATTCGGCGTTATCGAGATCGGTATCTCCGGGATCATCCGAGGGATTGGTATCGAGCTCCTCGTTTACGACGAATGCGAACTGCGGACCGGCCTCAACGCTAAATCCCTTTGTTACATAAAACTTCGCAAGCACCGGGATCGCCAGGTAATCAAGTTGGTATTCCACGTGCTCGTCGCCGTCAATTCCGGGTACGTCATATTCAAAACCCTGTCCGGAGTAATGCGCTTCGGTTTGAAGCGAGAACATATCCCCCATTGGGAATTCTGCCAGCACACCTACGTGAAAACTGGTCCGTGAGTCCGGGCTGTCAAAATCATCGCCCGTTATGGTTGAGAAGTTGACACCACCTTTGACGCCAAAACTAATCGACCTGTCGGTCGTATTGTCGGCTTCCTGTGCATTGATGGCAGTTGCGGCAAAAATCGTCAGCGCAGCGGCCATGTTCTTAATCAGTTTCATAATACTCATTTTTACAAGTTAGTAAGCCAAAATTAGATTGAAAACCAGCCGATCACTTGTAAAGGATTCTTAATTCACCTTTTATTAACGGTCGTTTTTTGAATAATCGTCAGATAATAAGCCAATTAATTGAATTATATTCAGATTATGTAAATGTATCGGCAAATTCTGTAAACTTTCCGCAAGTCCTTGACCGTCACGATGCTTCCGTGTATATTCGTTTATGCAAACCTGGGAATCATTTATCAGGCGATATCAATCTTTCCTGCGGATCGAACGCGGGCTGTCGGCCAATACCATCGAAAACTATTCGTTTGACCTGCGCAGGCTCTGCCGGTTCCTATCCGAATCCCGTTCGGAAGCATCGCCGATCGATATCGGTGCAGAAACGCTCCAACAGTTCATCTATTCCGTATCCCGGGAACTGAACGCGCGGTCGCAATCGCGTATCATCTCGGGACTGCGTAGCTTTTTCCTGTGGCTCGTCTTTGAGGACCTGCGTGCCGATAATCCCCTGGAGCTCATTGAGGCGCCCAAGATCGGACGTAAACTGCCCGATACGTTGTCGGTCGCTGAAATCGATTCGATCATATCGGCCATTGACCTGTCCACGCCAGAAGGCGAGCGTAACCGCGCCATGTTGGAGACACTTTACGGTTGTGGTCTCCGCGTGTCGGAACTCGTGTCGCTGCGCATTTCAGACCTCTTTTTTGACGAAGGCTTCATCCGAATCACCGGAAAGGGCAACAAACAGAGGTTCGTGCCCATCGGTCCCTATACGCAAAAACGGATCGAAGCCTACCGCAGCACTGACCGCAACCGGCTAACCATCTTAAAGGGCCATGAAGACACCCTGTTCCTCAACCGGCGCGGAAAACAACTGACCCGTGCAATGATTTTTACCATCATCCGCATCCTGGCAGAGCGCGCCGGCATACACAAGACCATCGGTCCCCACACCCTCAGGCACTCGTTTGCGACACACCTGCTGGAGAATGGCGCCGATCTGCGTTCGATCCAGATGATGCTCGGCCACGAATCCATCACCACCACCGAAATCTATGTGCATCTTGACCGCAGCCATTTAACCAAAATCGTAAATACTTTCCATCCGCGAAAGCCATGAGTGCCAATTAATTTTGAGTACTTTTGCGCGAACCCAAACCTACCTTTAAACACGCCATGCTACCAAAGAAAGTATTTATCGTGGACGATGACAAGATTTTCCATTTCATCATCCGCAAGCTGCTGGCCAAGCAAAATCCAAATGTCGAACTGGTCTTTTTTGAGAATGGTCTTGATGCCATCGAGCGGCTGCGCACCAAGATTGGGACTGATCAGCGTTTTCCCGACATCATCCTCCTGGACATCAACATGCCCGTTCTGGACGGCTGGCAATTCCTCGACGAGTTCCGCGCGATCAAGCCGCACCTGGCCCGGATGCCCGAAATTTACCTGGTAAGTTCGTCAGACAATTCCGCCGACCGCGACCGTGCGCTCGACTATGGCGATGAAGTAGTTGCCTATTATCTCAAGCCCATGGGCGAGGAGCAGATCACCAAGATTTTCCTGAATTAGGGCGTGACGGCGCCGTTTCTATTATAAATTATAGATTATAAATTATAAATGGATCTATAGGAAGCGGGGCGCCGTCGCGGTTAGCTTCGCTCAGTTCGGCCTCTGGCCTCGGGTCAGCTCAACCGCTCACGCTGCGGGGAGATTACTTTATTTTTCCAGTAGATTGATGTTTTGCGGCGCCTGCGGCACTGAAGGCCTACGGCGTGTTCTTTTGCTTCCCCCCATAAAAACCAAAAAGGCGTAGGCGGCTGATTATCGTTTTGCTGGAATTTTGGAAGCATTGTGTCCCAAATGGGCAATTTGTGCACTTTGGATGAATGGCAGCTCCGCGGCTTTCTGGGAGAACCGTAGATGTCAAGGATGCGGCGCAGGGATGGCTGAAGAAAGCGCCCGTAGAGACAAGCCCAACGGGCGAGCGGCTTAAGGCGCGCGGCGGCGGCGCGACATTTGAATTAAAAGGAGGAAGCCCAATGGGCTTCAGGTACGCGATAGCGCTTTTTATTAATCAAGGTTCGGACAGCGACGCTCCGGGATTTTTTGGTTCTTTTTTCCTTAAAAAAAGAACATCGCAGGCCAACGCGTGCCAGGAAAAAAAAAGGCTGCCATCGGCAGCCTTTTTTTTATGATTGCAAAACCTATTTCGCAATATTCACAGCCCTTGTTTCCCGTATTACGGTGATCTTGACCTGTCCCGGATAGGTCATCTCGGTCTGGATCTTCTGGGATATTTCAAACGACAGGCTGGCGGCTTTTTCATCGCTGACCTTTTCGCTTTCGACGATGACGCGCAGTTCACGACCGGCCTGGATCGCGTAGGCGTTCTTCACCCCACTGAATCCAAACGCGATATCCTCGAGGTCCTTGAGCCTTTGGATATAGGAATCCAGGACCTGGCGGCGGGCACCCGGCCTCGCACCGGAGATGGCGTCGCAAACCTGGATGATCGGGGAGAGCAGGGACTTCATCTCGATTTCGTCGTGGTGCGCCCCAATCGCGTTGCAAACTTCCTCCTTCTCGCCGTATTTCTCGGCCCACTGCATACCCAAAAGGGCGTGCGGAAGGTCGCTTTCGGTTTCGGGTACTTTTCCAATGTCGTGTAAAAGGCCCGCACGCTTGGCGAGTTTGACGTTGAGCCCGAGTTCGGCGGCCATGATGCCACAAAGTTTGGCCACTTCGCGCGAGTGTTGCAAAAGGTTTTGTCCGTATGATGAGCGGTATTTCATTCGGCCCACCACGCGGATCAGTTCGGGATGAAGGCCGTGGATGCCCAAATCGATGACCGTGCGCTTGCCCACGTCGATGATCTCGTCCTCGATCTGTTTGGCGGTCTTGGCGACCACTTCCTCGATACGCGCCGGGTGGATCCGCCCGTCGGTGACGAGCTTGTGCAGTGCGAGCCTGGCGATCTCCCTGCGTACCGGGTCAAAGCATGACAGGATGATGGCTTCGGGGGTATCGTCGACAATAATCTCGACACCCGTGGCGGCCTCGAGTGCACGGATGTTGCGTCCCTCGCGCCCGATGATTCGTCCCTTGACGTCGTCAGATTCAATGTTGAAAACCGATACGCAGTTTTCGACGGCCTCTTCGGTACCGACGCGCTGGATCGTGTTGATGATGATTTTCTTGGCTTCCTGCTGCGCGGTGAGTTTCGCTTCCTCAATGGTGTCCTGGATGTGAGACATGGCCTTGGTGCGCGCTTCGGCCTTGAGGCCCTCGATGAGTTGCTCGCGCGCGTCGTCCGATGAAAGCCCCGAAATCACTTCAAGTTGCTCCAACTGGCTCTTGTGCATGCGCTCCACCTCTTGGGTCTTGCGGTCAAGTACCTCGATTTTCGCGTTGTACTCCGCTGTCTTCGCCTCGTATTCGTCGTTGATGCGCTTGGCCTTGGCCAATTCGCCTGCCACTTGCGATTCCTTGTCCCGGACGCGTTTCTCGATCTCGGCGACCTTCTTTTCGCGGTTCAGCACCACCTGCTCGTGCTCGGCCTTGAGCTCGATGAATTTTTCCTTGGCCTGGAGGATCTTGTCCTTCTTGAGGTTTTCGGCCTCGAGGCCCGCATCCTTCAATATTGCCGCTGCCTCCTTTTTGGCGTTGCGAAGCAAATTTGAAACATTGCTTTTCTCTATGAATTTTGCGATACCGAAGCCCACTGCGAGCCCCACGATACCCATGACGATTAAAAGTAGATTACTGTCCATTTTGTTTTTAGGTTAGAATAAAAAAAGCCCACATTAGATAGATTTAGTAAACTCGTGAAGACAAGTTTTGAGCTAACGCGCTGTATCAAGCTTCTGCGGCGGGGCAGCATGCTTTAGCAGCGGCGATTCACCCATTTCACATTGTTAGTGTTGAGTTTATCAAATAAGAACTAATGCGGGCAGTATCTTAGTTGCTTGTAAAAGAACGTGTTATTTGTCGAGATGCTCGGCCAGCATGTCATTGATCCTCTTGAGCCTGTCCACCGATTCCTGGTCGATGGAAAAGCTGTCGATCTGCTTTTGCTCAAGCTGTGAGGCAAATTGCAAAGCGCACATGGCCAGGACATCCTGTTTGTCGCGCACGGCGTAATTTTCCTCGAACTGCTTGATCATCGCATCGATCTTTCGCGATGCGCTGCGCAAACCTTCCTCCTGTGACGGATCCACCGTCAGGGGATAAACCCTGTCGGCAATGGAAAGCTTTATCCTGAGTTTTTCTCCCATCAATCGGCAAGTTGCGCGATGCAGTAATCGATTTCGCGGATCAGTGAATTTATCTTTAGCTTGGTATCCCTTTTGTTTTCTTCGCTGCCCAGCAATGCATTGGCGGCCTTCAGCGAGTCGACCGAACGCCTCAACGTACCGATTTCCTCCTGCTGTTTCCCGATGGTCGCAACCGAATTTCCCAACTCCTTCCTGAGGTCCCGGTTGTGGTTTTCCAACTCGGTCATCCGGGCCAGCAACTTGCTGATCCGGCCTTCAAGGGAGTCGATAACTGGTCTTAATTCGCTCATCGGCGCCTTGCGTTGCTTAATCTTACAAAGTTAGTATTCCTAGGGAATATAACAATTTTTTAACCATTTTTTTGCCGTGGAGAATCAGCCAGTTGCGATAATAATTCCCAAACTTGGCGTTTAAGGTGGTAAAACCGCGTCCGTACTTTGCGGCCATTCTCTATATTAGCAAAAACGATTGACATGAGGTTACTTGCAGCCCTGTTGCTATTCTGCTCGCCATTGACAGCCCAGGTTTATCCCAAGGACTATTTCCGTCCGCCGCTCGACATCCCGTTGCAGCTTTCTGGCAACTTCGGCGAGTTGCGTTCCAACCATTTCCACGCCGGCCTGGATTTCCGCACGCAGCAAAAGGAAGGGTTCAACATTTACGCAGCGGGCGAGGGGTACGTCTCGCGCATCAAGATCTCGTCGTATGGCTACGGCAAGGCCATCTACATCACGCACCCCAACGGGTTCACGACGGTTTATGGCCACTTGCAAAAAGGGTACGGCGCAATCGAAAGGTACATCAAGGAGGCGCAGTACAAGGCACAGTCGTATGAAATCGAGGTTTTTCCCACGCCAACCGAACTTCCCGTCAAAAAGGGCGAGGTCGTGGCCATTTCAGGGAACACGGGTGGGAGCGAGGGCCCGCACCTGCATTTTGAGATCCGCGATACCCAGACCGAGAAGATCATCAACCCGATGTTTTTCGGTTTTGACATCGCACTTCCCGATACGCGCCGCCCGGCCATCACCTCCATCGTCGCTTATCCGCTGGACTCAAAATCATCGGTCAATAAATCCACCGTGCCCATTGCACTGAGCCTTTCGCAGCAGGGCGATGGGAATTACCTGGCCGAAAAGGTCTCGGCAACGGGGCGCATCGGCTTCGGGTTCAGCGGTTATGACATGGACAGCAATTCGGCCAACCGGAATGGTATCTACGAGGCCGACGGCTATCTCAACGGGACGCATTCGTTTGGTTGCCGGTTTGACATCTACCATTTTGACGAGACGCGGTACATCAACGCGCTGATCGATTATCCCCGGTTCAAGTCCACCGGCCAGCGCATCCAGAAGATGTTCATGCTCAACAAGTATCCGCTTGGGCTGCTGCATCCCGACGAAAACAATGGCATCATCACCATGGCGCCCAATTTTTCGGGGAATTACCGGTTGGAACTGGCCGATTACAAGGGCAACAAGAGTTCGGTGAACATCCCCCTCGCCTGGTCGCCGGAGCCTGTCGCGGAGCCCGTTGTGGCCTCGACACCGTATTACATCGATCACACGAAGGACTACAACTTCGAGAAGGACAACGTTTCGGTCTTCTTTCCGGCCAACACCTTTTACGATCCTTTCTACCTTGATTTCGACTATTCCGACGGCGTCCTGTCATTAAAGAACAAACACGTACCGGTCCATCAGAATTACACCATCACCTTCAACGGCGTTCCGGAAAAGGATATTGAAAAGACCTTCATCGCCACGATGAACGGCAAGAAGCCTGCGTTCAATTTCACCTCGCGCAAGGGCAACCAACTGCAGACAAAGGTCAAGGTGATGGGCCAGTTTGCGCTCGCCAGGGACACGGTGGCGCCCGTGATCACGATGCCCAAGCCGGTAACGGGAAAGTGGATCACCTCGCAAAAGACGCTTTCGCTGCAGATCCGCGATAACATGTCAGGGATCAAGGAATATAAAGGTTATATGAACGGCAAGTTCATTTTGTTTGAATTCGAGTACAAGACCGCCCGGATCACGCATAATTTTGACGACGGGGTCTTTGATGACGGCCGCAATGAATTAAAGGTCATCGTCACTGACAATGTAGGAAATTCTGCTATCTTTGAAACGCACTTTTTCAAAAGCAAAACCAAATAGCCTTCATTTGAAATCCCTCAACGCCCTACTTTCGGGACTTTTTTTCCTGGTCGCATGCTCGGTTTGGGCACAGTCGGCCCGCCTCAAGGGCATCATCCTTGATGAAAACGGCAATCCGGTCCCGGGCGTAGAGATTCGCGCCGACGAAAGGACAACCACCACCAACGAGAACGGTTTTTACCTCCTGACGGTTCCCGCCTCGCGCGAGATCAACGTCGAATATACGCACAGCACCCTCAAAAAATCATCGGCACGCATCGAGCTCAAGCCCAACGAGGACTTTGAATTCAACGTGGTCATGACTGACAAGGCCGAACAGCTCGGCATGGTCACCGTAACGGCGGGCAACCGCAGGCGCGCGCAGGGCATCACGGTCATCGAACCGGACGTCATCCGCAAGATACCAGGCGCGAACGCAGGTGTCGAGAACATCCTCAAGACCCTGCCGGGCGTGACCTCCAACAACGAACTTTCCACGCAATACGCCGTCCGGGGCGGCAACTATGATGAAAACCTCGTCTATGTAAACGAGGTGGAGATTTACCGGCCGTTCCTCATCCGCAGCGGACAGCAGGAAGGGTTGAGTTTTACCTATACCGACATGGTCCAGAACGTGGATTTTTCGGCGGGTGGTTTCCAGGCCAAGTATGGCGACAAGCTGTCCTCGGTGCTTGACATTACCTATCGCAGGCCGACGAAGTTCGG
>SXQR01000266.1 GCA_005792865.1 Flavobacterium sp.
AGGTTTCATCTTGAATATGTTGATACCGGGCTACAATATAGAGAAAGAAAAACAATGTAAGCATTGTTAATTCTTTGTTAACTTTTGGTACTTTGCAAAACAAGATACTAAAGTTTAGATATATATTTGCATAAGAAATTACAAGCTAATAGAAGTTAGTTGCCTGTAGATAGTAGTAAATTATTTGTAACAATTTTTTTGACCGGTCGTTTAGCAGCAAGTTTCAATCATCAATCAATCAATCAATCATCATGATCACCAACAACGAAAAGACTGTAGCCCTCCTTACTCACCTGAGTACATTGAGCCAGTATTTCTTCCCTTTCGGGAACTTCATCCTTCCCCTCATAATCTGGAGTTCGGCCAGGAAGGATTCGCAATTCATGGATGAAAATGGCAAGGAGGCGATCAACTTCCAGCTGAGTGTCTTTCTGTACACCATCTGCCTGGCACTAGTGGCCATCCCTATCCTGCTCTTTTCGGTGTTTCGCAACGTACCCCTGTCACAGGTAGTGGACGGCAGCGACTGGGGCCACCACCTTTCCATGGGCAATATTACGGGAATCGCGGTCGTGGCACTGATCGCAGTGCTGATCTTTTGCCTGCTCAAGGTCGCGGAATTTTTTCTTGTGATCTACGCATCGGTCAAGGCCGCCAACGGGGAAGCTTATCAATATCCGCTGAGGATCAAATTTATCAAGTAGGGTTTCAATCGTCATCAGGAAACCGCGCCCTAATCATGCGCGATAAATAAACAGTAATCATTCATTCATTAATAATCATCAATCAAAAATCAAAATCATGTTGAAAATCATCACAACGTTGAGCATGGTCCTGGCGGCCCATCTCGCACAAGCACAAACGCAAGTACAGCCTTTCACCAAAATTGAGGCCGAAGGGAATGTAAACGTCATCATTAAGGAAGGTCCCGAGTATTCGGTTACATTTTCAGAGGGGGACGGCAACGCATCGGCAGAGGCACTTGACGGCACATTGAAAATAACAGCCGATGCGGGCCGCACCGCCACCATCCAGATCGCCGCGCCAAAAGTGACCAGCATCCGCGCCAGCAAGGCCAGCATACGGGTCGCCGGCGGGCTTTCGCAGGAAAAGATTGCCATTAAACTTACCGATGGCGCCTCCATTAGCGGGAACCTCGAAGCCAATTCGGTGGCGATCGCTGCACGGTCCGGTTCAAAAGTCTCGGCAAGGCTGCAAACCGGATCCTTTAAAGGACGGTTCACCGGAAATTCAAAGGTCAGCCTTTCCGGAAAAGCCGATTATGCAAGGCTCGACGCGAGCGGAAGTACACTTTGCCTGGCCCGCAACCTGATTTCCCAAAAGGCCTTGGTAAGGGCCACCGGAAATTCGGACATGACGGTCAACACGCTGGGACAGATCAGCCTGAGCGTGGATGAGACCGCCAAGATTACCTGCATCGGTTCACGCACTCCGTCAATTGACGATGCGCGCGTGGTCCTTGCGCACTGATTGCCCTAATTTATTAATAAACCAAATGTGGAGTTATGAATATTGAAAACACAAAAGCCCAGATGCGTAAAGGCGTCCTGGAGTTCTGTATCCTTTCGGTCCTCAAGGAAAAGGATGCATACACTTCAGAAATCCTGGACACTTTGAAAAACGCAAAACTGCTTGTGGTGGAAGGTACAGTTTATCCTTTGCTGACAAGGCTCAAGAATGACGGATTGCTCAATTACCGATGGGAGGAATCCACGTCGGGGCCACCGCGCAAATACTATGGGCTCACCGAAATAGGAAAGACCTTCCTCACCGAACTCAACGGAACCTGGCGCGAACTGTCGGACGCCGTAAACATCATCACCCTCCAACCGGGTATCCAAACCAACGAAAACCAAAACTAAGCGTCATGAACAAAACTGTAAACATAAATTTAGGTGGCATGTTCTTCCACATCGACGAGGACGCCTACCAAAAGCTTACCCGTTATTTTGATGCCATCAAACGCTCGCTTTCCAATTCGACGGGCCAGGATGAGATCATCAAGGACATTGAAATGCGCATCGCCGAACTCATCAGCGAGAAGCACGTTAGCGAAAAGCAGGTCATCAGCCTCAAGGAACTCGACGAGATCATCGCCGTGATGGGCCAGCCGGAGGATTACCGCATCGAGGACGAACCGGCCATGGGCACGGCACAGGCCATCCCCGGATTTGACAACGTAAAGCGTCGCAAAAAGCTTTACCGCGACACCGAAAAAGGAATGCTGGGTGGTGTGGCCACGGGACTAGGTCACTACTTTGGCATCGATTCGGTCTGGCTCAAGATACTTTTCCTGGTGTTTGTTTTTGCAGGCTTTGGCGCCGGCGTGGTCGCATACATCGTGCTATGGATCGTGACTCCTGCCGCGATCACGACCTCCGAAAAACTGGAGATGACCGGCGAACCGGTGACGATTTCCAATATCGAGCGCAAGGTCCGCGAGGAATACGAGACGCTGTCGGAAAGGTTCAAGAACACCAATTTCGAGCGCACGGGAAACCAGGTGCGCACCGGGGCGGGGCGGATTGCCGGTAACTTTGGCGATGCTTTCATGAGCGTTTTCAAAGTCCTGGCAAAGATCCTGGGTGCGCTGATCGTGGTCTTCTCGATCGTATCGCTCGCCGGCTTGATCATCGCGTTGTTCACGGTGGGCTCGAGCTCGCTTGCCGAGTTGCCGATGCACCACTATGCCAATGCCGTGAATTACACCGATGTCCCGCTTTGGATCATTGCACTGTTGGGCTTTTTTGCCATCGGCATCCCGTTCTTCTTTTTGTTCATCCTCGGGCTGAAGCTGCTCGTGAACAACCTGAAATCCATCGGCAACCCGATCAAATATTCACTGCTCGCGGTTTGGCTGATTTCGGTGGGAATACTTGCTGCTTTTGGCGTCAAGCAGGCGACCGCAGTTGCCTTCGAGGGCAAGATCGTCTCCAAGGAAACCCTGGAGATCAAGGCTGGCGATACGCTTGACATCCGCTTCAGGTACAACGATTATTTTGCAAAAGACGTGGAATCCCGCGAAGAATTCCAGTTCACGCAGGACGAGGCCGGAAAGGAACTCATCTATTCCAACCAGGTAAGCCTCAATGTACTGAAGTCTGATAACGGTACGGCTTACATGCAGATCGAGCGCCTGGCGCAGGGCAAATCGATGACCGAGGCGCGCAAACGTGCCGAAAAGATCCGCTACGGATTTGAAATCATCGGCGGAAAACTGGTCCTGGACAATTACCTGCTGACCGACCTGGACAACAAATACCGCGGGCAGCAAGTTGAAATTTACCTATATTTACCCGAAGGTGTCATTATCCGGCCGGACTCAACGATCCAGAATTATGACGATTCCGACAACGGATTCTTCAATCTGCACCATTCGGGCGATTACCTTTACCGGGTTGATGAAACCAAAGTAATGTGCCTGGATTGCCCCGCCGACGAAAATGACTGGGAAGACGTTGAGGGCATGGGGGATCCGCAGGACAGCACCGTGACCACAACGGTTACCGTGAACGGCGAGACCGTCCGGGTGGACACCAAAGAGGAGGGCGACAAGCTCATCCTGGACGTTAGCGAAGGAGAGATCAAAAAGCAGTAATATGAAATTTTTAGCCAAAAACCTTGCGATACTGGTCTTGGGAGCCCTGGCCGCCTCATGCGGGATCGACGTGAAGGGTATCCGCGGAAGCGGAAACGTCACCACCGAGACGCGCAACATTGTCGAACCCTTTACGGGAATCGACGCCTCGAGCGGAATCGAGGTCGCCGTTTCCCAGGGTCCGCAGATGGTCAGGATCGTGGCCGACGACAACGTACAGCCGCACATCCTGACGAGCGTGGAGAACGGGGTGCTCAAGATTTATTCGGATTACAACAGTTTCATCGATGTCAAATCGCGCAAAGTGATCGTGACGATGCCCGAAATCCGGTCGCTTGAATCCTCGTCCGGAGTGGAATTGTGGTCCACCCAACCCATCCGGGGCGAATCGTTGCGCACCAAAAGCAGCAGCGGGAGCGAGATGAAGCTGGAGGTCGAATACGACCGGGTCGAAAGCGAGTCGTCGAGCGGAAGTTCGGTAGAGCTCAGGGGCAAGGCCTTGAAACTCGTGACTTCGTCGTCAAGCGGAAGTTCTCTCGATGCGTCCGACCTGATGGCCAATGACATTGAATCGAAATCGGCGAGCGGGAGCACGACAACGGTCCATCCGTTGGTAAGGCTCGATGCAAGGGCATCATCCGGCAGCTCCATCGATTATACAAGCAATCCCAAAGAAAAGCTTAAGAGCGACGCCAGTTCCGGCGGAAGCGTTTCCAAAATCTGACAAACATCCCGGCTTTCCGGGATGTTTTTTTTTGTTCGCGTATATTTGCAGGATGGGGATCAGGAAAAAGTTCAGGCGCGCCTTGATGCGGCATCCTTTGCTATTCTACATTCGGTTCGCGCTGATTTGCAGGAATGCGCGCCCCGCTGAGGAACTTCCGGAATTTGCAGATTCCAACTCCAGGCACGACGTTCCGCAAAAGTTTATCGACATCAACCGCGAGATCGCGCTTGACCCGCAACAGGACACGTTTGAACGCGCAATGGAAATCGCGCGATTCATCCGACGGCGCGTGCAGGGCGGCCCCGGGATTGGATTGTCCAGTGAGGCCACGCTAATTAAAATGTTCTCCCAGAAGGCCGGAATCTGCAGCGACTATGCCCAGATCTTCAACCTCTTTTGTCTCATCAACGATATCAGGGTCCGGGAATGGGGCTGCGTGGAAACCTTTTACAAGCCGGTTCACGGCCACTCCTTCAGCGAAATTTATTCTGAAAAGCGTAGCAAATGGATCATGATGGACGTCGGGAAAAACCTCTATTTTACCAAAAGTGGCGACATCCAACCCCTTTCGGTTACCGAACTGTTCCAGTACCTGCGCGAAGGCAACCCGCTCGCCTACGTCCATTTCTCCGAATATGTTTGTGCCGACATGTACAAGATCGGCCTGACTTACAGCAAGATGATGGCCCCGTTTGTGGTGGAAAACTACAACAATAAACTTTACGACAGCTACCTTGACAAGTATGGCGGACGTTTTCCGTCTTTTGTAATCAATGCGATGCTGATCCTGCGCGGACGGAACTACCGCTTCGCTTTTCCCATGGACAATTACCGCAAGATGCTGTTGGGCGAAAAAAGGACCTGAAATTTGTGAATCTTGCTATATTTGCGCAATACCTTGAATCCCTATGTCAAAAATTACCGCGCTGCTCATTACGCTGACCCTTGCATTTTCGGCGGCGGGCCAGGGCCAAAAGCTCAAAGGTTCCCGCAATGTGACGGTTGACCGCCGGGAAATCGGCAACTTCACCAATATTGAAGTCGAAGATAATGTGGAGGTTTTCCTTGTAAAAGGCGACCAATGCGGGGTGGAGATCGAAGCCGATGACAACCTGCACCAGGCCATCAGCATTTCGCTCAATGGCGAAACGTTGCGCGTAGCCGCCTCGGCAGAGGTGACTTCCTCAAAGAAATTCAGCGTCAAGGTCACCCATACCGCCGATCTTTCGATGCTTGTGGCCAAGGACGATGCGCACATCACCAGCCTTACCGACCTTATCCTTGACGATTTCACGATCAAAACCGCAGGCAGCGCCAGGATCTACGCGACACTCAAGGCCAAGACCTTTACGCTGATGGCGAATGACAAATCGAGGATAGAGATGAACCTGAACGCGGCCAATGCAATCGTTGAGCTCAGCAATAACGCACAGATGAAAGCCCTGGTCTCGTCGCCAAAACTCAAGTTCGACATGTACCAGAAGACGCTCGCCACGATCGAGGGCGATGTCATTGATATGAAGCTGCGCCTGAGCAATAATGCAAATTTTACCGGAAAGAACCTGACGGCCAAGAACGCCGATATGGTCACCGAGGACAATGTCAACTGCAGCCTTGCGGTGACGGGCAATGCGACCATTGATGCGTCAGGCAAGGCCGAAATCGAACTCCACGGCGAGCAGACCAAGATCGAGATCCGCAAATTTACCGGCAATTCCAGCATAAGGAAGCGGGCAAGCAAGGTATCGAACTAAGTTGTCAGTTTTCGGTCACCGGTTGTCAGTTTGAATCTATACTCCGGTAGTTTATAGATTTGATGGCTTTATGACTTTATGACTTTATGACTTTATGACTTCCATGTCGCGCGCGACATTGGACGTTGGATATAAAAAAAGCCCGGAATCACCCGGGCTTTCTCGATTCTATAAACATCTTAATGCTCTATCGCGGCCAGGTAGCGCTCGGCGTCCAGCGCCGCCATGCAACCAGTTCCCGCGGCCGTGATGGCCTGGCGGTATTCCTTGTCCTGCACATCGCCACAGGCAAATACGCCGGGAAGGTTGGTCTTGGTGGTTTTTCCGCTGGTGATCAGGTAGCCGGTTTCGTCCATATCTAGCTGTCCCTTGAAGATATCGGTATTGGGTTTGTGTCCGATGGCGATGAAAAGCCCGGTGACGGCGATTTCGCTGGTCTCGCCAGTGACATTGTTCCGCATCCGGATGCCTTCCACGACCTGGTCGCCCAATACCTCATCAACTTCGGTATTGTACAGTACACGCAGGTTGGGCGTGTTGGCGACGCGGTGCTGCATAGCCTTTGAGGCGCGCATGACATCCTTGCGCACAAGCATCGTCACGTTCTTGCAGATGTTGGCCAGATAAGTCGCCTCTTCGGCGGCGGTATCCCCTGCCCCCACGATGGCCACATCCTGTCCCTTGTAAAAGAATCCGTCGCAAACCGCGCATGCCGAAACACCTCCGCCGCGCAGCTTCTGCTCGCTTGGCAGGCCCAGGTACTTGGCGGTGGCACCCGTGGAAATGATGACCGTCTTCGCGTGGATTTCCTTTGTACCGTCGACGATCACCTTATGCATTCCGCCCACTTCCTTGTGCAGCTGGACGGCCGTCACCATGCCGATGCGGACATCGGTTCCAAAGCGCTCAGCCTGTTGCTGGAGCTGGACCATCATGGTAGGCCCGTCGATGCCTTCCGGATAACCGGGAAAATTGTCAACCTCGGTTGTGGTGGTCAATTGCCCGCCCGGCTCCAGACCCGTGTAGAGGACGGGATGCATATCGGCGCGCGCGGCGTAGATGGCGGCCGTATATCCCGCAGGCCCGGACCCGACGATCAGGCATTTTACCTGTTCTATATTATCGCTCATGTTTGTTGTTTTTTGCGCTGCAAATGTAACCTTTAATCATAAAAGACAAACTGCCGGCGCATTGCTTTTGGCTATGGGAAAATAATTTTCGCGAAAAAGCCGCACGGTATTGCCGGCGTGAAATTAAGCGCTATATTTGCACGCACTTTTCGGGGTGTAGCGTAGCCCGGTCATCGCGCCTGGTTTGGGACCAGGAGGTCGCAGGTTCGAATCCTGCCACCCCGACAAACGAATCCCCTCTGCATCGCAGAGGGGATTTTTTGTTTAGCCAAAATCCGTGAGCGCCAGCTCACAAGGATTTTGGCAAACAAAAAATCGCTTTGGCGACAGCCAAAGCAGATTCGTTTGAATCACCCCCCCAGGATCACGCGCTCCGCGCGTAATCCTGCGAGCGCAGCGAAAAACTTGCGAGCGCAGCGAGCATCCGCGAGTGCTGCGACCAACCTCCTCACACCTCCACCACCCCCACCCCCTCGCCCGGATGGAAGCGACCCGAGGCCGCAGGCCGAACTGACGAAGCATCCTTTAGCTAAAGACCTCGAAGGTTTTTAAAACCTTCGAGGTCTGCAAAAGATATAACGGACAGCCGGAACAGCTCCAAAAAAGATTGCTATTTTTGCGGCGTCAACTTAAACCACAACCTATGCTCAACATTGGCATCGCCGGAGGGACCGGCAGCGGCAAGACGACCGTTGTCCACCAGATCATGAACGAATTGCCGCAGACCGAGGTAGGCATCATTCACCAGGACGCGTACTACAAAGATAACAGCCACCTGAGTTATGATGAGCGTTCCCTTATCAATTTTGACCATCCCCGTGCGATTGACTTTGACCTTCTGGTCTCTCATCTTAGGGAGCTTAAGGCAGGCCGGAACATCGAGCAGCCGGTCTATTCCTTCGTGACGCACAACCGCACCGACGACACCATCGTCACGCACCCGCGCAAGGTCATGATCGTCGAGGGCATCCTGATCCTGGCCAGCCCGGAACTTCGGGAACTATGCGATGTTAAGGTTTACGTGCACGCGGATTCGGACGAGCGCTTGATCAGGCGCCTCAAACGCGACATCGCCGAGCGCGGCCGCGACATGGAAGAGGTACTAAACCGCTACCAGACGACCCTCAAGCCGATGCACCAACAGTTCATCGAGCCCACCAAGGCCTTTGCCGACATCATCATTCCCAATGACAAATACAACACCGTGGCCATCGACGTGGTGCGCGCGGTAATCAATCAGCGCATCTCGTAATTATTTGTTACTTTAGACGCGACCGGAAACGGCCAAATCATCAACATGTCGGGCAACTTCAGGGAAACAGGCTGGTACAGGTTTATAAGCAACAAATACGTTTGGGCGCTGCTTTTCTTCATTGTGTGGATGCTTTTCCTTGACACCTATTCGTGGCTGGACCATCGGGAACTCGACGCGCAGATCGACGAGCTCGAGGAAAACAAGGAATATTACCAGGACGAGATCCGCAAGGACCAGGAAAACATCAAGCTGCTCTCCAATCCTGACCAGGTCGAGAAATATGCCCGCGAAAAATACTACATGAAACGCGACAGCGAAGACATTTACATTATTGAGTTTGAAGAAGACTCCGTTAAAAATTAATGATTAATAAGGGCGGACATTAATATACAACGCTATAATGCCGTTTAAAAGGCCCATTTTCAAATTTTCAAATTTTCAAATTTCCTAATCAAATGTCCCTCTTCTCCTCCTTCCCACCCCTTTCCTCGAAGCAGTGGAAACAGCAGATCCAGTTTGAACTGGCTGGTGCCGATTATGCCGAGACGGTCCTGTGGGAAAGTCCCGAAGGCATCCGCGTAAAGCCCTTTTATCACGGTGACGAGGCCGGGAACCCTGTGACTTCGGGTGGCCCTGAAGGATTTGCGGTTTGCCAGGACATCTTTGTTTTTGACGTTGAAAAATCGGCGCGGCGGGCCAAGGATTGCCTGAACAGGGGCGCCGACAGCATCCGCTTCACCATTGACGACAAATCGGTGGACGTGGCACAGTTGATTGACGGGCTTGACATCGAAGGAAAACAACTCTATTTCAGGCTGGGATTTCTCTCTGATGCCTATGCCAAAAAAATAAACGACGCGGTTGCCAGACGGAATTGCGAAACGATTTTGCTCACCGATCCTGTCGGGCACTTGGCACGAAGCGGCAACTGGTATTCGGGAGGCGATAATTTTGAGGTCCTCGAACGCTGTTCGCAACTTCCGTTTATCAATGCGATCTCGGCCGACGGCACGCTCTACCAGAACGCCGGAGCCAATATCGTCCAGCAAATCGCCTACCTGCTCTGCCACTCCAACGAATACCTCAACCGCTTCAAGATGGCCGCGCCAATGACGCTGCAGGTATCGATCGGGCCCAATTATTTTTTTGAGATCGCGAAGATCAGGGCGATGCGCCATCTGTATGCACTCATCGAAAAGCAATACGGAACTTCACACGGATGCCACATCTTTGCCACGCCCACAAAGCGCAACAAGACGCTTTACGACTACAATGTCAACATGTTGCGCACCACCACCGAATGCATGAGCGCCATCCTGGGAGGAGCCGACGCGATTTCCAATCTGCCCTACGACGCGATCTACCACAAAAGCAATGAATTTGGCGAACGGATTGCGCGAAACCAACTCCTGATCCTCAGGCACGAAAGCCACTTTGGTGCGGTGGCCAATCCCGCCGATGGTTCGTACTACATCGAATCGTTGACGGCGCAGCTTGCCGAAAAGTCACTGGCACTTTTTAAGGAAATCGAACAATCGGGCGGTTTGATCGCACAATTGAAGTCGGGCAAGATCCAGAAAAAGATTGCCGAAAGCGACACCCGGGAACAGGAGCGTTTTGCAGATGGCAGGCAGATCCTCCTCGGAACCAATAAATTCCCCAATAAAGCAGACCGCATGGCCGATAACCTCGAAATCTATCCTTTTGTAAAAATCAAGCCGAGAAAGACGCTGATCACCCCGATCATTGAAAGGCGCCTGGCCGAAAAGTCCGAAATCGACAGGCTCGAACTCGAAAAAACACCGCAGCCATGAGAAAGGATTTTGCAAATTTGGAGCTGGAAACGGACTTGAAGCCACGGCCTGTTGCGGGCAATGGTTTTGTTTCGGCAGAGGGCATCGAAATCAATAAGTCATATGGTCCGGGCGATATCGCCGGATCGGGCCACCTTGAGTTTGGGGCGGGTTTTGCGCCTTATCTGCGCGGCCCGTATGCCAC
>SXQR01000267.1 GCA_005792865.1 Flavobacterium sp.
CGATGAAATCCTGCTGGTCAACCAATTCAAAAAATTTGTCATTAGAGTCCCGGGAAGCCTTGGGGTTTAATCAGGGAATGGAAATTTCACCAACGGGTTCCGCACGCTCGGGGTCTCGCTGGACGGGCCGCGGCCTTGCAATGGCGGGTTTCACGGGCGCAGACTGTTTGATGGGAACATAAATTTCGGTTACCCATCCGGATGGGCTCTTCTGCTGCAGCTTTCCGGAGGTGTAGACCTCGAGGTAGGGCTGTCCATCGGCAGGGATAAGCTTGGTGGCCTGCATTTTCCGGAAAGTCTCGTCCCAGGCCCGGCGCAGATGCGAATGGTCGCCGGTAAGCGTAGTCCTGAGGGCCTTGTATCCGCTGAACATTCCGGCGGTCATGTCCGATCCGGGCATGATGTGCACCTCCTGGTTGACGGGTCCACAGACCGTAAAGCGCGTCAGGTTGCGCCTATCGTCCCAATACTCGTAGAGCACAAAGGGCTTGCCGGCCATCGGGATCTTGTTCCTTCCGAAAAACTGCATCAGTTTGGACATCAGCAGCCTTATGTTCTTGGGTGCATTGTCCAGGGTCGAGGTAATGCTGTATCCGATGTAGTGTGTGCCCGGACGATCCACTGTGCCGTCGATCCTGATCTTGTAGCGGTTGATGTCGCGGTTGATGGCCTGTCCCAGTTCGACCATCGCTTCGCGCTGGCGCTGGCTCATGACCTCTTGCGGCCCGCCGGCCAACGTTGCGCGCACCTTGGTCCAGAATCCCATCTTGCCGATGCTTCTCAGTGAAATCCGCGACCCGCCCGCCGAATCCTTCAGTTTCCAGATCGCCTCGCCCTGAAATCCGTCGATCTCCGTCCTTTGGACGATGCTGTCGGCCGCGTTTGAAACGACCGTCAGGTACTTTCCGCTGTTGAGGTCGCTTGAAAAGGAGAACGAGCCGCCCCGGCCGCCGGTGTATGCCGGGAAAGCAAATTCGGGTTCATATTGTCGGTGAAACCATCCCTGCCAATTGCGGTAATCGTCAATGTACTGGAACACGACCTGGCGCGGTGTCCTGATGAACATGCGCGTGGTGACGTCGTATTCACCTTTCTGCGTCGCAACGAAGACCGATGCGGCGACGGCGAAAAGCACGATAAGCAGGAAAATGTATTTTAGTATCCGCACGATAAATGATCAATAGTCAAGGTCGAAAACCAGCAGTTATATTTCAATGTCCTTTTTCCACAATGGTCAGTGTTTCAAGTAGCCCTTGATCACAAACAGGAAAGCGATGAACAGCAAAAACCCGATCAGCACCTTATATACCCCTTTGTAGTGCATGCGGTGAAGCCCCTTGTCGCCACGGTAAACCCAGATGGCACAAATCACGAATACGATAAAGAATACGATGCCAAAAATGACCTGGCCTGTGGAAAACATGTTGATTCAATTTTGCCCAAAGTTAAAGATTTGCGTTGTGTTTGCGTTAATTTCGGGAAAAAGAAGATGATGAAAAAACAACTTGGCGCCGTAAGGGAATTTCATGAGGCCTTTGGCCTTACGGTCAACGACAAACCGGTAGCCGACCTTGGCTCCTCCGCGAACCTATTGCGTTACAACCTGATGAAGGAAGAAAATGAGGAATACCTCGAGGCGGTTTTGAACAACGATACCGTTGAAGTGGCCGATGCGCTGGGCGACATGCTCTACATCCTCTGCGGTACCATCATTTCACACGGGCTACAGCACAAGATCGAGGAGGTTTTTGACGAGATCCAGCGCAGCAACATGAGCAAGCTGGGTGCCGATGGAAAACCGATCTACCGCGAGGACGGAAAAGTGTTGAAAGGTCCAAACTACTTCAAACCTGATTTTTCAACGATACTTGGCTAGCAGACCTTCATGCGCCAACCAAAGGTGTCCGGGGCATTTCCATACTGAAGGTCGGTAAGCGCGTCCTTGAGCCGAACCGCATACGAGCCGTCAATTTTCGGCAGTTCGTAATATTGACCGTCGTAGCAGAACCCGGCAATCGGATTGACCACGGCCGCCGTCCCCGCACCAAAAACCTCGCGGAGCGTACCGTTCCTGGATGCTTCGACAAGTTCGGCCACCAGGACCGGCCTTTCTTCCACTTCGATGCCTTCGCGCCTTGCGATCTCGATGATGCTCTTGCGCGTGACCCCGTCCAGGATCCGCTCGCTCACGGGCGCTGTCATCAGTTTATCGCCGATCCTGAAGAAGACGTTCATCGTGCCGGCCTCCTCAAGTCGCGTGTGCGTGGCGTCGTCAGTCCAGATGATCTGCTGGTAGCCCTGGTCATTGGCGAGTTTTGTCGGGTAGAATTGCGCCGAATAGTTGCCCGCCGCCTTTGCCGCCCCGATTCCGCCATTGGCCGCACGGCTGTAGTGCTGCGCGATGATCACCTTGACCTCACCGGAATAATAGGAACGCGCCGGCGACAGGATGATCATGAATCTGTATTGCGTGGAGGGCGCGGCAATCACACCCGTGCCCACCGCGATCATGAAGGGCCTGATATAGAGTGTATTGCCTTTTCCATGGCGCACCCATTCGCGTTCGATCTTTAGCAGTTCGAGCATGCCGCCGATGAAGATGGACTCCGGGATTTCGGGCATTGCCATGCGCACCGCCGATTTGTTGAATCGCTCCAGGTTTTGGTCGGGCCTGAACAGCCAGACCGCGCCCTGGTCGTCCTTGTAGGCCTTCATGCCTTCAAAGATCGCCTGGCCGTAGTGGAAAACCTTCGCCGACGGATCCATCATGAAAGGTTCGTACGGACCGATCTTTGGGGTTTCCCACGCACCGTTGCGAAAGTCGCAGGTCAGCATGTGGTCGGTAAAGGTGGTCCCGAAGGTGATGTTTTCAAAATCGACCGAATCGATCCTGGACTGTTTGACCTTCACTATATCGATTTCGCAAGAAGTATTGAGGCTCATTCTATCGGCTGCAAAGTTGGTAAATAATTCGGCAACCAATTATTTGTCAATGAGTTACCTTTCAATTTCAGGTGAA
>SXQR01000268.1 GCA_005792865.1 Flavobacterium sp.
GCCGACGAGATCATTTCCTACCAGCATCTTCTGCGCCGCATTCCCGTGGCCGACAATGTGGTGGAATACGCCGTGACCCTCGTGAGCCGCACCCGTCCTGACAATGCGCTCTCCAACGAGTTTGTCAAAAATTACCTCGATTGGGGCGCCGGCCCGCGCGCCTCGCAGAACCTGGTCCTTGCGGCCAAGGCGCACGCGGCGTTCAATGGCAAGTTTTCACCGGACATCGAGGACGTCAAGGCCGTCGCGACAGGCATCCTTCGCCACCGCATCATCAAGAACTACAAAGCCGACGCCGAAGGCATCTCCGAGGAAAACATCATCGACAAGCTGCTGTAACTTTTGCAAGGCAGTCGCGTCTGAGGCAAAAACAATCTTCACATGAGACTTTTTGCCGTACTTGTTGCGCTTGCCGTTTTTTCCTGCACGCCCATGCAACCAGCCTTCACGGCCGGATCTTCCATGACCGAATCACATCCCGTCAAGGGGAGGATGGGGCTTTTGATCAACCAAAAACTGTCCTTCGGCGAATACCAGACTTCCAGGGTGCAGAGGTCCTGGACCCGCACCGACCGTTCTTCAATGCCGTTGCGCACCAATGTGCTCTTCTGGCTCCTGTATGATAAGACCCTCTCACTTGAATCCACCGGGAAACTGCAAAACCTGCACTTTACGATGAGGTCACCGCAGGGCCAGGCCGCCGATGTTTATGCAACCTCTGTTTTCAGCAGTGAGGAAATCCTGGCATCGGGCAACCCGAACTCGGGAATCAATGTGCTCAACCGGGTCTTTGGAGCGGGCGATTCTCAAAACGTTTACTACCTGCAGGTATATCTGGATAACCAGGAAAAGCCGTGGCACCTAATGCTGGACAACCAGGCATCGCAGATGCAGGCCAAATCGTACCGGGGTGTTTTCGCGTTTGACGACAATCAATACTACACGCTCGTTCCCCTCACGAAGGTCGCGTCCAAATCGGGGCCAAAGAGCATCCTGATGGGATCGGTAGGCTTTGAGATCAAGGATCCGCAAGGAAAGACGGTGGCCGGGGTTTCCCTCATCGACCAGGGACAGGTTTACTTCAATACCGCCGATCCCGGAGAAAAATTCCTGCTTGCCAATCTCGCGGCGGCCCTGTTGCTTCAGGAAAACCTCGAGGCGCAGTCCTAACGCAACGCCGTCTGCCGTAACCTGGCGTCCAGTTCGGCATCGTAGAAAAAGAGGAACATGCTGCCCATCATGTCCTGGTTCTCGCGCGTGGTGTTGTAAGTGCCCATGATGATTTCATGACGATTGTCGGAATGTAGCCAGACGCCTTCCTCCGACGAAAATGCGGCCACCCTTTCAAGCCCGATGCGCCCGTTGTGATTGCGGATCTCGCTCCTGAATATGGTCTTGCCCGTGGTTTTGTTGCGCAGTTCGATCCATTCGGCAAATGGATGCACGTGGATGGCGGCGGCATGGAGGCGCAGGCTGTCCTTGATCTGTAATTGGTCATCCACATCGCTGCGGTAAATCCTGCGTCCGGGCGGGATCACCCAATGCCCGGAGAGCATGTTTCCCTTTCCGTCGTCGTAGGCGTGGTTGCGGGTCTCAACGGGAATGCATTGGTTTGATGCGGGATCTGTAGGTTCTTTGAACGGGTCGCGCTTGTCATACGGAAGTCGGATAAAGGCGGTCCTGCTCATCAGCGGTCGCAATTTGTTCCTTGTGTAGCGCATCTGGACGCGGTGCCTGACTTTTTCATCGATATCCGGCAGGTTGTGGTTGAGCGTCTGCGTCGTCACAAAAAGCCAGTCATTGGCGGGCATCGGAACACCATAGCCATAAGGGAACGCAAAATTTTCCTGTCCGTGTGAGAGCGATGTCATCCGCGGGTATTGTTTCCCTATCCTGTCCTCCAGACCAAAATGTGCAAAATACCGCGTGTCATTGAAATCCACATTGGTGTGGCATATAAAGTCGTTGCTCACGGGCTTTCCGGTCCCGGCATCCATCGCCCGAACGGCAAACGAAGTCAGGAACACAATCCCGGGCTTGTCGGAAAGGCGCACATAGCTGGAGGCTTTCGGGCCTTCCATCGAAGTGTAGATGCCGTCAATCCAGAATACGGGCGAAATCATCTCGTAGGTTCCTTCAGCCTCACCGGTCTCCCAATGTTTTTCCATCAGCCCTGCCGTGTGCAAAAAGGTGGTCTTGACAATGGCCTTGTGGCGGCGCGGCAACTGCGAGTAGGCAATGGCAAGCCCAAACGCCGCGGTCAGCAATATGACGGAAACAAATTTTAATATCTTTGAAATCGGCATGGGGGCAAGTTACAACATAAGCCCTTTAAAATCAAAGCCTATGCTCGCCACTTATATTGGGAAAAAAGACCGGGTTTTTGGGCTTGACCTCATGCGGGCCGTTGCGATCCTGTTGGTCCTCTTTGGGCATTGCGCCTGGATCTACCCCGAAGGCACGGGCATCATTTCGCAATTGATGGCACTGGGAGGTTATCTGGGTGTCGAGGTCTTTTTTGTGCTGAGCGGCTACCTCATTGGTGGCATCCTGCTTCGCATGTTCCTGCGCGAGCGGTTTTCACTTGCGGAGGCCATCATCTTTTTAAAAAGGCGTTGGTTCCGCACGCTTCCCAATTATTATCTGGTGCTACTGGTGAACATAGGCATTGCGGCGTGGCTTGGCTACGAGATAAAGGAACTTTGGAAGTATTTCTTCTTCCTCCAGAATTTTGCGCAGCCCTTGCTTCCCTTTTTCCCGGAATCATGGAGCCTCGCCGTTGAAGAATTCGCCTACATCATACTTCCCATGGTGCTGCTGCCGGCGGGGATCATGATGTCGCGGATGCAAAAATCACGGGTTTTCATCACGGTAACCTTGCTGCTCTGCCTGGCTTGTTTTTGCGCCAAGGCCCTCTATCACGTCTCGGTTGGGGCGACTTCGCTTGCCTATTGGAACCTTGCGGTCAAGTCGGTGGTGGTGTTCAGGCTGGACGCGATCTTTTATGGCGTGGCCGCGGCCTGGCTGCACTTTCGGTTCAAATCGGTTTGGGAGCGCGTTGCGTGGCCGGCCTTTATCCTCGGTGGGGCGATGCTGGGCCTGTTTACCGTAGGGGTTGGCGCCCTGGGACTGTTCATTGACCGTTACCCGTTTTTTTGGAACGTGCTTTACTTGCCGCTTACCTCATTTGCCGTAGCTTGCTTTTTGCCGATCCTTTCCGGATGGCGAAACTCCTACCACGCCCTTTCATATCCGGTGACATTTGTCAGCCTGGTTTCCTACTCGGTTTACCTGCTCCATTATTCAGTCATCCTGCAGCTGATGAAACATTTTTGGAGTACCGATGCACTCTCTGCAGGCGGGCGCCACGTCTTCACCATTGCTTACCTCGCGGTTACTTTTGCCACCGCGGCGCTTCTCTTCAGGTTTTTTGAAAAGCCGGTGATGGACCTCCGGGAAAAGTTTTGAATTTGCCATTCCGACGGGCAGTCGCGCGACATTTTATAATTCGATGAAGTCAAGTGCATCTTAAATTTTCCCAATAAAATATCGATTTTTAATTATTCTCAAAAAATTCTGCCATTTATTCATTTTCGTGAGCTGATATTACAATTCTGTCAAATTTACTTTAACCGAGCCGCCACTTTAAGTTAAATAGGTAAAAAATCGTAAATTTGCGCAAAACAAACCATTATGGCTTTTGATATTGAAATGATCCGGAAGGTGTATCAAGATCTTCCTTCCCGCGTCGATGCGGCCCGGAGCCTGGTAGGTCGGCCACTGACGCTCACCGAAAAAATATTGTACGCCCACCTTTGGGATGGAAATCCTTCAAAGGTCTTCACCCGCGGGACCGATTACGTGGATTTCGCACCGGACCGCGTTGCCTGCCAGGATGCCACGGCCCAGATGGCCCTGTTGCAGTTCATGCACGCCGGCAAGAGCAAGGTGGCGGTTCCCACCACGGTACATTGTGACCACCTGATCCAGGCCAAGGTAGATGCCAAGACCGACCTTGCCCGCGCAAAATCACAATCAAACGAGGTGTTTGAATTCCTTTCCTCGGTATCCGATAAATACGGAATCGGGTTTTGGAAACCGGGTGCCGGGATCATCCACCAGGTCGTACTTGAGAATTACGCATTTCCCGGCGGGATGATGATCGGTACCGATTCACATACGGTAAACGCCGGCGGATTGGGCATGATCGCGATCGGGGTTGGCGGTGCCGATGCCGTGGACGTTATGTCCGGCATGGCCTGGGAGCTCAAGTTCCCCAAACTCATCGGTGTCAAGCTCACCGGGAAGCTTTCCGGATGGACCGCGCCCAAGGATGTGATCCTCAAGGTGGCCGGAATCCTCACCGTAAAAGGCGGGACCGGTGCCGTGATCGAATATTTTGGCGAAGGCGCCAAGGCGATGTCATGTACCGGCAAGGGAACGATCTGTAACATGGGTGCCGAGGTAGGGGCGACCACCTCGACCTTTGGTTATGACGAATCGATGTCGCGCTACCTTCGATCGACGGGCCGTGCCGATGTGGCCGATGCCGCCGATGCGATTGCGCCGTACCTGACTGCCGATGCCGAGGTGTATGAAAACCCTTCGCAATATTTCGATCAGGTCATTGAGATCAACCTGTCGGAACTCGAGCCGCACCTCAACGGACCTTTCACACCGGACCTGGCCACGCCAATTTCAAAGATGCGCGAGGAGGCTGTCAAGAACAACTGGCCTTTAAAGATTGAATACGGCCTCATCGGTTCGTGCACGAACTCCTCATACGAAGACATTTCCCGCGCCGCCTCGCTTGCCAAGCAGGTCGCCGAAAAAAAATTGAAGACCAAGGCGAATTTCACGATCACGCCCGGTTCGGAAGTCGTGCGGTACACCATTGAGCGCGATGGATTCATCGATACTTTCGACAAGATCGGGGCGACCGTTTTCGCGAATGCCTGCGGACCGTGCATCGGGATGTGGGACCGCGAGGGCGCCGAGAAAGAGGAGCGCAACACCATCGTGCACTCCTTCAACCGCAACTTCTCCAAACGCGCCGACGGCAACCCCAACACGCTTGCTTTCGTGGGATCGCCGGAACTGGTAACGGCCCTCGCGATCGCGGGTGACCTTTCATTTAACCCCATGACCGACACCCTGATCAACGAGGACGGCATGGAAGTCAAACTCGATGAGCCCACCGGCCACGAGCTTCCGCCAAATGGTTTTGACGCCGAAGACCCGGGTTACCAGGCGCCGTCGGCAGACGGATCTCACGTCCAGGTCGTGGTGGATCCAAAATCGGAACGCCTGCAATTGCTCGCGCCTTTCGATCCCTGGGACGGGCAAAACATCACCGGCGCGAAACTCCTGATCAAGGCTTTCGGAAAATGCACCACCGACCATATCTCGATGGCGGGGCCGTGGCTGCGTTTCCGCGGGCATCTTGACAACATTTCAAACAATATGCTCATCGGCGCGATCAACGCGTTCAACATGACAGCCAATTCGGTAAAGACCCAACTCACGGGCAAGTATGACTCGGTACCGGCCGTGCAACGTGCCTACAA
>SXQR01000269.1 GCA_005792865.1 Flavobacterium sp.
AGCTTCAAGCACGGCAAGTCACAGACGCGCTTCATTGAGGAGAAGAGGACTTTCGAGCCTGAAAACATCGGCCCCAACATCCAGCTCCACATGAACCGCTGCATCCTGTGCTACCGCTGCGTCATGGTGGCCGACCAGCTGACCGACAACCGCGTGCACGGTGTGATGGACCGCGGGGACCACTCCAATATCTCGA
Organism: Flavobacterium sp.; assembly: GCA_005792865.1. Taxonomy (GTDB): domain Bacteria; phylum Bacteroidota; class Bacteroidia; order Flavobacteriales; family Flavobacteriaceae; genus Flavobacterium. The sequence continues at coordinate 197 of SXQR01000269.1, forward strand.
CCTGCATCTCAAAGGCGATCGACAATGAATTCTCCGGCAACATGATCGACGTGTGCCCGGTGGGCGCCCTTACTGAGAAGACGTTCCGATTCAAGCAGAGGGTCTGGTTCAACAAGCCGTACGATGCGCACCGCAACTGCTCCAAGTGCTGCGGAAAAGTGACGCTGTGGATGTTCGGCGAAGAAATCCAGCGCGTGACCGGCCGCAAGGACGAGTACCACGAAGTTGATGAATTCATCTGCAACGAATGCCGTTTCGATCATAAGAATACTGCCGACTGGACCATTGAGGGACCAAGGAAATTCGAGAAGGATTCGGTGATCAACCAGAACAATTATACACGTCCGCTGGAAACCGTCCACATCGCGACCGAGGAAAAAATCCTCAAGGGCCGCGAACAGGACCGCAAGAAAATCTCCATGGCCGACGTGCCGCTCAAACCGGGCGAGGTCGAAATCTTTAAAAAAGGGAACCTGTGATGGACAGCGCACTGATCATAGAAAAAGGCATCTTCATCGTCGTGATTTTCGCGATCACGATGCTGATGGCGATGTATTCCACGCTGGCCGAACGCAAGATCGCGGCCTGGTTGCAGGACCGTATTGGGCCAAACAGAGCCGGTAAAGGTGGGATCCTTCAACCACTCGCCGATGGATTGAAGCTGTTCTCTAAAGAAGAGTTCCTGCCGGACACGCCCAACAAATTCCTGTTTGTCGTGGGCCCGGCCATCTCGATGAGCGTCGCGCTGATGACCAGTGCGGTGATTCCGTGGGGCGACCGATTGATCATCGGCGGACGCGAGGTCATCCTCCAGGCCACCGACATCGACGTCGCGATCCTCTACATCTTTGGCGTACTGAGCGTTGGGGTTTACGGTATCATGATCGGCGGCTGGGCTTCCAATAACAAATTTTCGCTGATGAGCGCCATGAGGGCATCGTCGCAGATGATATCCTACGAGGTCGCGATGGGGCTTTCCATCATCGCGCTTTTGATGATGACCGGAACGCTGAGCCTTCGGGAGATCGCGGCGCAACAGCCGGGCATGCACTGGAACGTGTTCTACCAGCCGGTCGGGTTCCTGATTTTCCTGATCTGCAGCTTCGCCGAGACCAACCGCACGCCGTTTGACCTTGCCGAGTGCGAGGCCGAACTCATTGGCGGTTACCACACTGAATACTCGTCGATGCGGATGGGCTTCTACCTGTTCGCCGAATACGCGAGCATGTTCATCTCGTCCACCATCCTGGCCGTGCTGTACTTTGGGGCTTACAATTACCCGGGCATGCAGTGGGCCGTTGAGAACTGGGGCGTCAACATTGCGAACATCATCGGAATAATCGTCTTGTTCATCAAGATCTGTTTCTTCATCTTTTTCTACATGTGGGTGCGCTGGACCATCCCAAGGTTCCGCTATGACCAACTCATGAGGCTTGGATGGAAGATGCTGATCCCGCTTGCGATCGCGAATATTTTCGTCACCGGAATCGTGATCTTGATGGCGGATAGTTAGTGGTTGGTGGCTGGTGGCATAAATAGAAATAATAACATAAACAGATAGTTCGTTCGACATCCGTCGTTCGACATTTGACATAAACCATGGCAATAGAAACAATTTCCTTATCGGGCCGCAAGAAAGAGGTCTCCAACAAAAAGATGTCTTTTTGGGAGAGCCTTTACCTGGTCGCGATCGTGAAGGGGTTGATGATCACCATCCGCCACCTGTTCACGCGCAAGGTGACGGTAAAATATCCCGAACAGGTCCGTGAGCGCAGCGCCGTTTACCGCGGTCAGCACATGCTCAAGCGCGACGAACAGGGACGCGAGAACTGCACCGCATGCGGGCTTTGTGCGCTGTCGTGCCCGGCCGAGGCCATCACGATGACCGCCGCCGAGCGCAAACCCGACGAAAAGCATCTGTATCGCGAGGAGAAATATGCCTCTGTCTATGAGATCAACATGTTGCGCTGCATCTTTTGCGGCCTTTGCGAAGAGGCCTGCCCGAAGGATGCGATTTACCTGACCGAATCAAAAGTGCTGGTCCCGGCAAGCGGCAAGCGCGAGGATTTTATCTTCGGTAAGGACAAACTGGTCATGCCGCTCGAGATGGCGCTGGCCAATGGCAAAAAGAAAAAAGATGCGAGCCTATGAACCTGATGATTATTTTTTACATCCTGTCGGCGATCACGCTGGGCACCGGGCTCATGACCATCCTGAGCCGCAACACCATCCACAGCGCGATCTACCTGGTGATCTGCTTCTTTTCGGTGGCGGCGCATTACCTGATGTTCAACGCGCAGTTTTTGGCCATCGTCCACATCATCGTGTACAGCGGCGCCATCATGGTGCTTTTCCTTTTCACGATCATGCTAATGAACCTTAATAAGGAAGACGAACCGCACAAAAAGCCGCTCTCGCAAGTGGCGGCCGCCATCTCATTCTGCCTTGTGGCGCTGGTCCTGTTGGCCGTGTTCATCAAGGCGCAGCCCGAGATCACCGAATACGTCGCCCTGGGCCATGACTTCCAGTCCATAAAAGTGCTGGGCCACGTGTTGCTCAATGAATACATGGTACCGTTTGAATTTGCCTCGGCGCTTTTGCTGGTGTCAATGATCGGCGCCGTATTGTTGTCCAAAAAAGATAAAACCGCTTAAGATGCAGAACATTTTACAGGAAATAGGCATCCAAAACTACATTTACCTCGCGACCCTGCTGTTTTGCGTGGGGATCTTCGGGGTGTTGTACAGGCGCAACGCGATCATCATGTTCATGTCGATTGAAATCATGCTCAACGCGGTGAACCTGCTTTTCGTGGCTTTTTCCACTTATCACCAGGACGCGCAGGGACAGGTTTTCGTCTTCTTCTCAATGGCCGTAGCCGCCGCAGAGGTCGCCGTTGGGCTCGCCATCCTGGTTTCAATTTTCCGGAACCTGAATTCAATTGACATCGACAACCTCAAAAACCTCAAAGGATAGATGGAGACACCCATGATTTTGACTTTGCTTCTCGCTCCTTTCGCAGGATTCCTGGTCAACGTATTTTTTGGCAGGTCGATGGGACGCACCGTTTCCGGGTGGATCGGGACCGCGGCTGTACTGGTGTCCTTCCTGGTCACGCTGCAATTTTTCATTCAGATCAATGCCGACGCAAAACCCGTTGAAGCCCATCTGTTCCGATGGTTTTCGGTCGCCGGTTTCAATATTGAATTTGGCATTTTGCTGGACCAGCTTTCACTTCTCTGGCTGATGTTCGTCACGGGAATCGGTTCGCTCATCCACATGTACTCGATTTCATACATGCACGATGACGAGAACATGCACAAGTTTTTCGCTTACCTGAACCTTTTTGTGTTTTTCATGATCACGCTCGTGGCGGGGAGCAACCTGCTGGTGATGTTCATCGGTTGGGAAGGCGTTGGGCTTTGCTCGTACCTGCTCATCGGTTTCTGGTATGCCAATCAGGAATACAACGATGCCGCAAAGAAAGCCTTCATCATGAACCGCGTGGGCGACCTGGGGTTTTTGGTGGGCATCTTCATTCTTGGCTCCCTATTTTCGACGCTCGATTTCCTTGAAATGAAGGAGGTCATTGCCGGCGGAACAAATTCAGGCAACATGCACTGGGTCGCAATCGCGGCTTTGGCACTCTTCATCGGTGCGTGCGGAAAGTCG
>SXQR01000270.1 GCA_005792865.1 Flavobacterium sp.
ATCATTTCCTGCACTTCGCCATAGCCTTCCTGAAGCGACTTGCCCATTTCATATGAAACCAGCTTGCCAAGCGCTTCCTTGTTCTTGCGAAGCTTCTCGCCAAACTGGCGCACGATCTCCCCTCTTTGCGGCGCAGGCATCAACCTAAAGGTCTTGAAAGCCTCGGTGGCCTTTTCCATCGCGGCCTCATAATCCTCTTTTGTGGACTGGACAACCGTCCCAATGAGTTGGCCGTTCGTGGGCGAATATGATTCAAGTTTTGATCCGTTGGCAAAAAATTGCATTCCGGTGGAAGTTCCGGAGTTGATGTCCTTTATGCCGAGGGTCGAAAGGGCCTCGAGTATGCCGAATTGGTCTGTCATGGTTTGCATAAGTGAAATTTTGTGGTGCGAAGGTACGGCTTTTATTGATTTTCGGGAAATGGGGATAGTTGGTAAAATGTGCGGAAAAACCGTAAAACGCCACCATTTGCAAGTACTGAATTTGGCTTACGCACGCCTACGACCTCAAAGGTTTTAAACCCGAGGCATTTGAAGTAAGAGGAGGACAGCCAGCGGCTTTCAGCCAAAGCTTTAGCTTCAGTCCGAATTTCGCTACAAGTCACTCCTCCGGCAAGTACCGGCTGTCGGCTTCCATGACATGACCGCACTTATCGCAAGTCCTTAAATCGACCGAATTATAGAATTCCGTGTAATGCGGCAAAAAGTCCTGCTCAATGTCGTGAAGTTCAAAATATACCTCGTGCAGTTTGTGGTTGCAGTTATCGCAATACCATAGGAGCCCATCGGTAAATCCCTTTCCCGCCCGCTTGCGCTCCACCACCAATCCTACCGAACCTTCCGTCCGTACGGGTGAATGCGGCGTCCTGGCCGGATGCAGGTACATATCGCCGGGACCAAGCTTCAACTCGTGCTTTACCCCATCGGCCTGAACAAAGACGCTGATGGTGCCTTCAAGCTGGTAAAAAAGTTCCTCGGTTTCATTGTAGTGGTAATCCTTGCGCGCATTGGGGCCGCCCACAACCATCACGATATAATCATCGGCATCGGGAAAAATGCTCTTATTGCCGACCGGCGGCTTGAGCAGGTGCCGGTTTTCGGTAACCCACTTATTGAGGTTGAAGGGTTGGCTGGCCATGGTTTTTCTTTCGAATTTACAAATAAAAAAAGGTTGGCGAACCAACCTTGAATTTACTTTTTCTCCTTAATAAGGTATATGTACACCGGGAAGTGGTCACTGAAACCAACCTCGGTTTGCGAGTGCCTGAGCGGATAGCCCTTGTACTGGCCCTGCGTCGTGATCATGTAAGGTTTATTGTAGATGCCGGCCTTCCAATATCGCCATGAGTCATAGCCTTCGCGGATGAACGGTTCGGTGACCATGATGATGTCAAAAATGTCCCATGCGTCGCGGTAGCCGATGGTGCCCATTCCCTTGTTGGCCATGCTTTCGAAGGGGTTGTAAATTCCCTTTTCCTGTACGTCGGTCTTCTTGCCTTTAGCATTGAGCACGACCTTGACGCTCTTGTTGAAACTTCCGTCATTGAGGTCGCCAAGCACGATCACTTTCGCATCCGGTTTGATGGCCTGCAGCGAATCGGTGATTTTCTTGGTGAGGGCGGCAGCGGCTTCGCGGAGCGGTGCGCTTTTTTTCTCGCCGCCGGAGCGCGATGGCCAGTGGCACACGATCACGTTTACTTCCTCGCCGTCCAGCAATCCGGTCACCAGCAGCTGGTCGCGGGTGTAGATCCTGCGCGAGGCCATGTCGGCCTGGACTTCGTCATCGGTTTTTTCTTCGGCTTCCTTTTTGGGCTTCGCCGATGTCCCGTCGTTGTAGATCATCAGCGGGACGTTGACGTAACTGGTCGGCTTGAAGTGCTTTTTCTGGTAAAGAAGCGCCACATCGATGCCGCGCCTGTCGGGAGAATCGAAGTGGATGATGCCGTAGTCTTTTGAAATGAGTTTAGGTTGCTTGACGAGGTCTTCAAGTACTTTTCGGTTCTCGATTTCAGACCCACCGAGAAGCGTTGGCGAATTCGGGTTGTCTGCCGTACCGATTTCGGCGATCACGCGCGCCAGGTTCTCCAGTTTCTTTTTGTATTTGTCTCCCGTCCAGCGCTGTGTGCCGGTGGGCGTCCACTCGTCGTCATTGATTTTGGGGTCATTGATGGTATCGAAGATGTTCTCCAGGTTCCAGAAACCCACCGTATGCACAATGTACTTTTTTTCTTGCGAAAATGCGGTGGTGGTTGCGAATATTACAAGGAATAGGGCGATACAATTCTTAATTCTCATAAATAGCATGTTATCTTATCGTCAAATCAGCCTTACAAAGTTTGCGCCAAAAGTAGATAATATTATTAAATGCTGTACATTTGCCGGCCGTTAAGTTTATACCAACAAAAACGGTAAGAAATTAATACAAACTTATTTATGAGAAAAATTCTTCTAAGTACTTTACTGGTGATGCAGGCCGTTGTATCATTCGCGCAGACAACCGGCGTTTCCGGTACGGTCGTGGACGCGAAGACGCAGAAGCCTATGCAGAATGTGGTGACTTCCATCCAGAACACAAACCAAACTCAGGTGACGGACGCGTTGGGACGTTTCACTTATGAAAACGTGGAGGAGGGTTCAAAATTGCTGCAGATCAAGAGCGCCGGCTACCGCGACCAGCTCATCCCTGTGGAGATCGTCAAGGGCCAGATGGTGGACCTTGGTACGGTTGCCCTTGAAGAGGACATTACCTCAGAGCAGGAGCTCAGCCTGATCACGATCACCGAAAACGACCTTGGCGACGACAACAGCGGCTCGGAGAGCACGGCGGGACTTTTGCAGGCCTCGCGAGATGCCTTCCAGCAAACCGCGGCGTTCAACTGGGGCCAATCCCGTTTTCGTATCCGCGGACTCGACAACGAGTACGGCACCACGATGATCAACGGAATCGTAATGAACAAGATCTATGACGGAAGGCCACAGTGGAGCAACTGGGGAGGTTTGAACGATGCGACCCGCAACCAGGAATTCACAATGGGTTCTGCGCCATCCGATTACACCTTTGGAGGCATTCTCGGCACGCAGGAAATCAACACCCGCGCGTCCATTTACCGTCCGGGGTCAAGGGTTTCATTCTCAGGAACCAATACCAACTACAACTGGAGGATGATGGGCACACATGCTTCGGGAATGAATTCGGATGGTTGGGCGTACGTCATTTCAGGAAGCCGCCGCTGGGCAGTGGAAGGGTATTTTGAAGGCACCGATTACAGTGCCAACTCCCTGTTCGCCAGCGTTGAAAAGAAAATATCAGACAATCACTCGATCAATTTGACCTCGATCTACGCGCAGAACAGCCGCGGAAAGAATTCGCCTAACACTGCCGAAGTAGCCAGCATCGCAGGCATCAAATACAACTCATACTGGGGTTGGCAGGACGGAAAGAAGCGCAACTCGCGTGACAAGGATGTTGAGGAGCCGATCACGATGCTCGGACATTACTGGAAACTTTCAGACCGCACGAACCTGAACACCAATATCGCCTACCAAACCGGTTCAATCGGGAACAGCAGGCTGGACTTCACGGGAGTCAATAACCCCGATCCTACTTACTATCGCAACCTGCCAAGCTATTTCACCTCTTTGTACGAAAACAATCCCGATGTGGTGAACGCGCAGGATCCGTCGGCATACGCTCCGGGCGGCCTTGGCGGTATCTGGACGCCCAACTACCTCGCGGCCGCAAATCCGCTTGACGCCAAATTCCTTGGCCAGCGCCAGATTGACTGGGAAGCGATGTACCGTGCCAACACGACGCCAATCATCGAAAACGGTGTGGAAGTGGGCCGCGCGCCATCCGAAAGCTTCTATGTATTATACGAGGACCGTTCAGATGACAAACAGTTCAGTGCCAATTCGATCCTGAACAGCCAGATCGCCGAGAATATCAACATGAACGCCGGCGCTAGTTTCCGCAGGCTGAAGTCGCATAACTACCAGCACCTGCTCGACCTTTTGGGCGGCTTGTACTTCCGCGACATCGACACCTTTGGCGAGGGACTCCAGACCCAATCGGACATCAACAATCCTAACCGCCAGGTTGGCGAAGGCGACGAATACGGTTACAATTACAACCTCTTCGCTACGGTAATGGACGCCTTTGCACAGTTTAAGTTCACTTATACCAAGTTCGATTTCTATATCGGGCAGACGTTCTCCCGTAGCGAATACTACCGTGAAGGACTTTACCGCAACGGATACTACCCGACAAACTCGTTTGGGCGCAGCGACAAGGTGCTGTTTGAGAACTTCGGATTCAAGGGTGGTGTCACTTACAAGCTCACCGGCCAGCACGCATTTGTTGTAAACGGTGCATACATGACCAAGGCGCCTAATATGCGCAACGTGTTCCCCAATGCCCGCCTCAACAACAACATCCTGGCGGGAATCGAAAGCGAAAACATCATGAGTGCCGACGCGTCCTACATCGTGCGTACCCCGAAATTCAAGGGACGCCTGACCGGTTATTTCTCCAAGATCCAGAAAGCCACCGAAACATCATTCTTCTTTGGTGAAGGTATCTTTGAAGACGATGGCGGTGACGGAGGCGATGCTTTTGTGGCCGAGACTGTCAGCGACATCTCCAAGAAGCACATCGGGGCCGAGCTAGGCCTTGAGTACCAGTTCACTTCGACACTGAAATTCATCGGAAGTGCGGCGTATGGCGAATATACTTATGACAACAATCCGATCGTGCGCCTAAACCAGGATGCTCTTGCATCGCCCGAAAACCCGAACCCGATCACGAATTTTGGCCGCGCCACCATGAAAGGTTACCGCCTTCCGGGCATGCCGCAAACCGCACTTTCGGCAGGGCTTGAGTACCGCGACCCTAAATTCTGGTGGATCGGCGCCAACGTTAACTACCTGGCCAACAATTATCTCGACATCGCACCGTTATTAAGGACCGAGAATTTTTTCCGCAATCCAGCCGATATCAGCGGATTCAATTTCCCCGAGGCAACGCCAGGACCGGATAACCCCAACACACCGGATGTGAACGAATTTGAACAGCAGACCCAACTCATCAGGAACAATGCACGTCGCTTGCTCAAGCAGGAAATGTTCGATAGCTTTACCCTTGTTAACCTCACCGGCGGAAAATC